>JAYPUG010000324.1:0-3003 GCA_038133965.1 Rhodospirillaceae bacterium
ATTGACGGGATCGACGGGTCCGCAGAACGTGATTTGACGGTGCCGGAACGGCGGTGCGACCGTATCTGCGCCCGACACCGCACAGGGGAACTCACCCATGCGAAAATTCGGATTTCTCGCTTTCTTTGCCGCGCCGTTGCTGCTTTCGGGAGCAGCGCAAGCCGAGCCGCAGATGCTGGGCGTGATCCAGACGGCCAGCGCCGTGCCCCTGCATTGCGACGGCGGCGATTGCCGTGCGGAGCTGACCTCGATCTGTCTCCATCAGGCGCGTGCCACGCCGACGCGGGGCTATCCCTATTCGGCGTTCAACCCCGATGCGATCTCGGTGGAGGGTACGCGCGCGGACGGCACGCCGGTGCGCCTGAATGCCGCCGAGGTGCTGTTATTTGCGGCTGGCAGAGGGTTCACGACGGTTCAGGTCAGCCTGCGCGACGGCGTGGCAGAGCGCGAAGGGTTCGCGAATGTCTCGGTCCGGGTCGAGCGACCGCTGACTCTCGTTCCCGATGCCGAAGTGCGGCCGCACGATGACAACCCGTTGACCGAAGCCGATGTGGAGATCGGTGCCGGTCCGCTGCGCACGACCGCGGAGGCCGTGGTCGATGCCGATGTCGACACGATGCATGCGAGCCAGGTCCTCGCTCGGATGATCGATGTACTGCCGGGCCGCGGCCGGGCAGGGACGGCGCAGCGTGCCGAACTGTGGGACACCGCGGCGGCACCGCACACGGAAGTCTATTCACGCACCGGTGTGCACCGGGCCCGCACGGCCTACAACCGCTGCTACCGGGTGACGCGGATCGGCGACAAGACCCTGCGCGGTTGCCTGGCCGAGGCGCATGACGAATTCGTGCGCGACCTCAACGTCAAATACTGGGATACGGTGAAGGCGGGGTTCTAGGCGCGCCTAGACCCCATCGACGAAGATCACCCGGTCGTTCGCCGCACCGAGGCGCAGCGGCAGGACCGCCTGATATTCCGGGGAGTCGTAACAGGCACGCGCGGCATCCATGTCCGCGAACTCGAGAATCACGATGCGCTTTGATTCCCAGCCGCCCTCGACCGCGTCGATGGTGGACGTGGCCGCGAGCAGTTTCGCGCCGTGCTCCTTGAGGGTGGCCGGCACCTCCTTCAGGTACTCGGCCATCATGTCCTGGTCGTGGATATCGGCGTCGAAGATGGCATAGGCGGACATGGCAGATCTCCCGGTTCGGTTCCCGTGACGATGCTCACAGCGCATTAAGGTTCACTGGCATACAATGGCGCGAACGCATGTCGTTGCGATGTAGGTTCGAATGAAAACTATTGCCGTGGCGGCACTTTTGTCAGTCCTGGCGGGAAGCGCCGGCATTCATGCGGTTGCTGCAAACTCCATCCCCATGGTTGACGCCCACAGCCAGATCGAGCCCGGCGTGCCGGTCGAGAAGGTCATTTCGTTGATGGACAAAGCCGGCATCGTCCATTCCATCCTTGCCACGCGCGGGCGTATCGACCACCTGACCGCGGCGGAATACGCACGCCTCTATCCGGACAGGATCACCGCGGCGGTCCGCACAAAAGGCCGGGTCTTCACCGAGAACAAGCCGAACTTCCGGCGAATGCTGGACGTACAGCTCGCCGCGCCGGAGTTCCGCGCCATGGCCGAGGTGATTCTCTGGCATGCGCAGAAAGGCACCAAGGCACCCGAACAGATCGTGACGCTGGCCTCGCCTCAGGCGCAGTTCGCATTCAACACGGCGCTCGCACGCCGCTGGCCCTTTGTGCCGCACTACGAATTCGCGGCGATGGGCAATGCGGCGCGCAAGCAGCGCATGGACGAGCTGGAAGGGGCGTTGCGCGCCCATCCGGATCACCCGTTTGCCCTGATCCATATGGGCCAGCTGCGCGCGGATGCTGCCGCACGGCTTCTGGATGCGCACCCGAACGTCCATTTCATGGTGTCGCACTCGAACCCGGTCAGCACGCGCGCGTCGGGACAGCCCTGGACACAGTTGTTTGAAGGCGAGCGGATTGCGCCCGAGTGGCGCGCGGTGATCGACAATCATCCCGACCGGTTCATTCTGAACTTCGACAATGTCTTCGCCGAACACTGGGGTGATTTCTATCTCGACCAGGCAAAGCTGTGGCAGCGCGCCCTGCAGGACCTTCCGCCGGACATTGCCAACGCGATCGCTCACGGCAATGCGGTCAGACTTTGGAAACTGCCACAGGTAGTGAAGTAGGCGCGTTACGCCCGCTTCTTCGTTTTCTTGGACAGCGCGGGCAGATACGGCGCCAGGAACTGGGCCGTATAGCTGCGCTCCACCGCGCAGATGTCCTCCGGCGTGCCGGCGGCGACGATCTCGCCGCCCTTGTCGCCACCCTCGGGTCCGAGGTCGATGATCCAGTCGGCCGTCTTGATGACCTCGAGGTTGTGCTCGATCACCACGACAGTGTTGCCTTGTTCGACCAGCGCGTGCAGCACCTCGAGCAGCTTGCGCACGTCGTGGTAGTGCAGGCCCGTGGTCGGTTCGTCGAGGATGTAGAGCGTCTTTCCCGTGGCGCGGCGCGACAGTTCTTTCGCCAGCTTCACCCGCTGTGCCTCGCCGCCCGACAAAGTCGTCGCGGCCTGTCCGACATGGATGTAGTCGAGGCCCACGCGTGACAGGGTCTCCAGCTTGTCACGGATCGCCGGCACGGCCTTGAAGAACTCGCGGCCTTCCTCGACCGTCATGTCGAGCACGTCGGCGATGGACTTCTCGCGGTAGAGGATCTCCAGCGTCTCGCGGTTGTAGCGCTTGCCGTGACAGACATCGCACTCGACATACACGTCGGGCAGGAAGTGCATCTCGATCTTGATGACGCCGTCGCCCTGGCAGGCTTCGCAGCGCCCACCCTTGACGTTGAATGAGAAGCGTCCCGGCTTGTAGCCCCGCGCCTTGGATTCCGGCAGGCCCGTGTACCAGTCGCGTATCGGCGTGAAGGCGCCGGTGTAGGTCGCGGGATTGGAGCGCGGCGTGCGTCCGA
>JAYPUG010000325.1:0-2988 GCA_038133965.1 Rhodospirillaceae bacterium
CGCCCGACAGCATCGTGCCGGCAGTGCGATCGGTGTTGCCAATCGGAAAATCCGCCTGGACGGCCTTGCCCTCTTCGAGCGCAGGCTGGGCTACCTCGATGAACTTACGGTCCAGGATATCGTCGATCGGGTGTTTCTGATCGATCGTGCGATGGATATCGACATGCGCGGCCTCGGCCGGCTTGAAGAACAGCTTTACGAAATCGAGACCCCGCGCCTTCCAGTGCTCGACCGCGGCAGCCGTATCGAGCATATCGGTTTGCCCGATCATCTCGTTCAGCGTCCGGAATCCCATGGCCGCCATGATCTCGCGCACTTCCTCGGCCACATAGAAGAAGTAGTTCACCACGTGCTCTGGCCGGCCCGTGAACTTCTTGCGAAGTTCCGGGTCCTGCGTGGCGATGCCGACCGGGCAGGTGTTCAGGTGGCACTTGCGCATCATGATGCAGCCCGACGCGATCAGCGGCGCCGTCGCGAAGCCGAACTCGTCGGCACCCAGCAGGGCTCCCACGGCCACGTCGCGTCCCGTACGCAAACCGCCGTCCACCTGAACGGAAATACGGCCGCGCAAGTCGTTCATGACGAGCGTCTGCTGGGTCTCGGCCAGGCCGATTTCCCAAGGCGAGCCCGCATGCTTGATCGAGGTGAGCGGCGAAGCCCCCGTACCACCCTCGAACCCGGAGATCGTGACATGGTCCGCACGCGCCTTCGAGACGCCGGCTGCGACGGTACCCACACCGACTTCCGAGACGAGCTTGACGCTGATGTCAGCCTGAGGATTGGTGTTCTTCAAGTCGAAGATCAGCTGTGCCAGGTCCTCGATCGAGTAGATGTCATGATGGGGCGGCGGCGAAATCAGGCCGACCCCCGGCGTCGAGTGGCGCACCTTGGCGATCACCGCATCGACCTTGTGACCCGGGAGCTGCCCGCCCTCGCCGGGCTTCGCACCTTGCGCCATCTTGATCTGAATCATGTCGGAATTGACGAGGTACTCCGTCGTCACGCCGAAGCGCCCCGACGCAACCTGCTTGATCGCCGAGCGCATGGAATCGCCATTGTCCATCGGGGTGAAGCGATCGACCTCCTCGCCGCCCTCGCCGGTGTTCGACTTGCCGCCGATCCGGTTCATCGCAATCGCCAGCGTCGTATGCGCCTCACGGCTGATCGAACCGAACGACATTGCGCCGGTTGCGAACCTCTTCACGATTTCCGATGCGGGCTCGACCTCTTCCAGCGGGACCGGATCTCGGCCCATTTCCTCGGCCGTCTTGAGGCGGAACAGGCCGCGCAGCGTCATGAGCTGCTCATCCTGCTCGTTGATGGCCCGGGCAAAGGCACGATACTTGTCGGGCAGATTGCCGCGCACCGCATGCTGCAGGTCCGCCACCGTCTGCGGCGTCCACGAATGCTTCTCGCCGCGGATTCGGAAGGCGTATTCACCGCCCACGTCCAGGGCACTCTTGTAGATCGGGTTGTTGCCGAACGCATCGGCGTGACGCTCGAGCGTTTCGCGGGCGATTTCCTCAAGACCGACGCCTTCGACAGCCGTATGGGTCCCGGTGAAGTACTTCTCGACGAAGGACGACTTCAGACCGACCGCATCGAAGATCTGCGCACCGCAATAGGACTGATAGGTCGAGATGCCCATCTTGGACATGACCTTGAGGAGCCCCTTGTCGACCGCCTTGATGAAGCGCCGGTTGATCTCCTCGATGTTCACATCCTCGTCGAGCTTCTTGCGCAGATCCGCCAGCGTCTCGAAGGCGAGCCAGGGATTGATTGCCTCGGCGCCATAGCCGGCAAGCGTTGCGAAATGCTGGACCTCGCGGGCTTCACCGGTCTCGACCACAAGTCCGACCGAGGTCCGCAATCCCTTGCGGATAAGATAGTGGTGCACCGCCGATGTCGCCAGGAGCGAGGGAATTGCCACCCTGTCGGGGCCGATGAGACGGTCGGACAAAATGATGATGTTGTAGCCCTGACCGACACTATCCTCGGCACGCTGGCAGAGGTTTTCGATCGCCTCTTCCATGTAGGCGGCGCCGCGCTCGACCTGATAGGTGATATCGAGCGTCTGGGTCATGAACTGGTTGTCGGCGATATCGCCGATCGCCCGAATTTTCTCCAACTCGCTGTTGGAGATGATCGGCTGGACCACTTCGAGACGCTTCAGGGTCGAGGTGCCCTCGAGATCGAGCAGGTTGGGACGCGGGCCGATGAACGAGACCAGCGACATGACGATCTCCTCGCGGATCGGATCGATCGGCGGGTTCGTCACCTGTGCGAACAATTGCTTGAAATAGGTCGACAGCGGCTTGGAACGGGACGACAGCGCCGAAATCGGCGTGTCCGTGCCCATGGCACCGGTCGCCTCCTGCCCGGTATGGGCCATCGGCATCATCAGGAACTTCAGATCCTCCTGCGAGTATCCGAAGGCCTGCTGGCGATCGAGCAGCGGCACCTGGGATACCGACGGCGGGCGGCCGACCTCGGGAAGGTCGCGAAGCTGTATCTGCGTGTTGGCGAGCCACTCCTGGTAAGGGTGGCTCCCGGCAAGCGACGCCTTGAGTTCGTCATCGGCGACAATCTTGCCCTGTTCAAGATCGATCAGCAGCATCTTGCCCGGCTGCAACCGCCACTTGCGGGCGATATTCTCTTCCGGAATGTCGAGGACGCCCATCTCGGAGGCGAGCAGGACGAAACCGTCCTTGGTCTCGAGGTAGCGCGCCGGACGCAAGCCGTTCCGGTCGAGCGTGGCTCCGATCACCCGTCCGTCCGTGAAGGCGATCGCGGCGGGGCCGTCCCACGGCTCCATGAGCGCCGCGCTGTACTCGTAGAACGCACGCTGGGTTTCGTCCATCAGCGGGTTTCCGGCCCAGGCTTCCGGAATCATCATCATCATCGCGTGCGGTAGCGAATACCCACCCTGGAAAAGCAGCTCGAGCGCATTGTCGAAACAGGCCGAGTCCGATTGCCCCTCATAGGAGA
>JAYPUG010000326.1:0-2314 GCA_038133965.1 Rhodospirillaceae bacterium
CACGTCTCCGCCGGGCGGGCGAAGCGGCATGCTGAACATCCCGAATTTCATGGCTTTCGTCTCCCTCGGACCCGGGCCTGCCGCGCGACGTTGGCCGCCGCGTCGATCGGCTGCTGCCCATTGTAGGCGATGGCTGTCGCGGAGAGTCAACAGCGTTCGGATCGCGGAAACAGACTTCTCATATGTGAAATGTTGTGACGCGAAAGATTAGTCCCTATCGTCGCGCGAAACCGGGGGAGACGACGATGCTGATCGGCAAGAAGGGCGAGGCGAAAACCGCCATCGAAACGGCGGACGAGACCTCGATCACGGTGCGCGGCAAGGACCTGTGCAGCGAGGTCATGGGCCATAGCTCCATCGCAGAGTTTTTCTATTTCCATGTGACCGGACGCGAGCCGAACGAAGACCAGATCTTCTTCCTGGACCTGCTCGTGGTGGCGCTGGCCGAGCATGGCCTGACCCCCAGCGTGCAGGCCGCCCGCATGACGCTTGCGGCTGCTCCCGAAGCGTTGCAGGGCGCCGTTGCGGCCGGTTTGCTGGGTGTCGGGTCCGTGATCCTCGGAAGTGCCGATCTGTGCGGCGACATGCTCGACGATGCCTGCAAGCGCATCGACGGCGGTGTCAGCCCCGAGGATGCGGCGCTTGCGATCGCACGCGAATACCGGGAATCGGGCCGATTCATCCCCGGTTTTGGACATCCGATTCACCGCCCCGTCGATCCGCGTGCGGTGCGGATTCTCGAACTGGCCGACGAACGCGGCGTGTCCGGTCGCCACGTGGCCGCGCTCAAGGCCTTTCCGGCTGCCGTCGAGGAAGTCTGGGGCAAACCCCTACCGATGAATTTGCAGGGGCCGATGGCGGCCGTGCTGCTGGACCTCGATTTTCCCAAGGCCGCGATCCGGGGAATCCCCATACTGGCGCGCACCATCGGCCTGATCGGTCACCTGAACGAGGAGACCGAGAGGCCCATCGGCTTCCTGCTGGCCCATCATGGCGAAGAGGCGATCGAATACGACGGGGACGAACGCTCGTGAGCGGGATCGAACTTTTCGACCCGGTTGCCGAGACGCGCGATCCTGCCGAACAGAAGGCGATGGACGAGATCGCCTATCGCAAGCAAGTCGACTATCTGTTCGCGCGCTCGCCGTTCTACCAGGAGAAGTTCGCCGAGGCGGGCTTCAAGACGCCGGACGCCGTCGGCGGGCTCGACGATCTGCGGCACCTGCCGTTCACCGTGAAGGACGAGTTGCGAGCCAGTCAGGCCGAGCAAGGCGGGCTCGGCAAGCAACTCGCCGCGCCCATGGACGAGGTGATCCGCATCTATTCGACGAGCGGCACTTCGGGCACACCGCTCTACATCCCGTTGACGAAGGGTGACCTGGAGCGCTGGGTCCATACCTCGAACCGCAGCTACTTTGCCGCGGGCATCCGCCCACATCACCGGGTGGTCACGACCTACAATTCGGGACCGTTCGCGGCGGGGGCCGTCCACGATTCCCTGACCCGGCTCGGCTGTCGGCTCGTGCCGGTGGGAAGCGGCAACACACAGCGTCTGTTGACGGCGCTCGAGCGGTTCCGGATCCAGGCGATCCCCGGCACGCCGTCCTATTTTCTCTATATCGCGGAGGCCGCGCGCGAACGCGGGATCGACCCGACCCGGTGCGGGATCGAGACGCTGGTCGCCGGCGGCGAACCCGGCGGCGGCGAGCCTGCGGTTCGCGCACGCATCGAGGAGGCCTTCAATGCCAAGGTCCACGAGGTGCTGGGCCTGGGCGAACTTTCGATCTCGATGTTCGGGGAAGGGCCGGAGCAGGACGGGATGAACTTCCTGGCCCGCGACTACATCCACATGGAACTGATCGACCCCGAGACGGAGGAGCCGATCCCGTTCGAGGATGGCGTTATGGGCGAGCCGGTCTATACCCACCTGGCCCAGGAAGCTGCGCCGCTCCTGCGCTACCGGTCGCGCGACCATGTGGTGGTCAGCATGGGGCCGGTTGCGAGCGGACGCACGGGGCCGCGCATTCGCTGCGTGGGCCGCACCGACGACATGCTGATCGTGCGCGGAGTGAATGTGTTTCCGAGCGCGATCCGCGAGGTCGTGGACGATTTCCAGCCCGACGTGAGCGGCATCATCCTCGTGAAACCGGAGAAGAAGGGCGTGCAGCAGCTGCCGCCGTTGCCTCTCCAGGTCGAGGCCGACGAAGGCGTGACACCCGGTGCCGGATTGGCCGAGGCGATCGAGAAGGCGATCCGCGCACGGCTGGTGGTCACGACGAAGGTCGAGATCGTGCCCTTCGGCACCGTGCCGCGG
>JAYPUG010000326.1:2324-2983 GCA_038133965.1 Rhodospirillaceae bacterium
CTGCTGGTGGACTATTCCGACGCGTCGGACTAGCGCCTAGAACAGGAAGTCGTTGGCGTTCAGGTCGGCTGTCGCGACGCCGACGAGGGTGATCTCGTCGTTGTTGCCGTAGTCGATGGTGGCGTTCCCGCCCACATCGCTGGTGCTGGCAAGCAAATCGGCAAAGTCGGCGAAGCCCAGTGCCGACACATCGAGGGTGTCCTCGCCCGAGGTGAAATCTTCCACCCAGTCGTCACCGCCATTCACCGAGAAGACGAACAGGTCGTCGCCGTCGCCGCCCCACAGGTGGTCCTCGGCATTGTCTCCGCTGCCGCCATCAAGGGTGTCGGCACCATCATCGCCGAACAGGAAATCCTGGTGCGCGCCGCCATCGAGCGTGTCGTTGCCGTCACCGCCCCGCAGCACATCGATGCCCGCCCCGCCGTCGAGGTCGTCGTTGCCCGCGTCGCCCCACAGTCCGTCATTGCCGTCCTCGCCTTCAAGGATGTCATCATCCTCGCCACCGTGGAGTTCGTCGTTGCCGTCGCCGCCTTCCAGCCGGTCGTTTCCCGTCCAGCCGAGCAGCCGGTCGTCGCCGGCTTCGCCCTACAGGGAATCGTTTCCGGCGTTTCCGAAGAGCCAGTCATTGTCGTTGCCGCCGGTGATTTGGTCGTCGCCGT
>JAYPUG010000327.1:0-2959 GCA_038133965.1 Rhodospirillaceae bacterium
GGCGTGTCCATCTCGCCGTATTGCAGCACCTCCCGTGCCTCGCCGAGTTCCTCGTACCAGACCGCTTTCATCGTTCGTTCCATCCCGCGTGTCGTTGAGCACACAGACTAGCAGACCAGGCAGCCTGCAGCCCGGGGTGAGCGGGGCGACACGAACCGCTAGACTGTTCGTCCCGCTGACCGACGGATGCCGCCGATGGCCGACTTCGAACTCCACCCGCAACTCGCCGCCGACACGGTCACGGCCGCTTCCTGGCCGTTGTGCGAGGTGCTGCTCATGGACGACGCCACCTATCCGTGGCTGATCCTCGTGCCGCGCCGCCTGGAACTTCGGGATTTCCATGACCTCGCACCGGACGACATGGTGATGGCGGGCGAGGAGATCGCGCGCGCCAGCAGGGCGCTCGTCGCGCTGTTCGACCCGGTGAAGATCAATGTGGCCGCGCTGGGCAACATGGTCCCGCAGCTGCACATCCACGTGGTGGCCCGCTACGACAGCGATCCCGCCTGGCCCGGGCCGATCTGGGGCGTCGTCCCGCCGAGGCCCTATAGCGAGGCCGCGCGCGCCGAACGGCTGGATGCGCTCCGCGGTGCGTTCGAGTCGGCGTGACCGCGGCGCTGCCCGAACCGCTCGCGGCCTGGTTTGCCGCCCGGGGCTGGACACCCCATCCCCATCAGCTCGAGATGCTGGCGGCGGCCGAGGCCGGCGATTCCGCGTTGCTCATTGCGCCGACCGGCGGCGGCAAGACGCTGGCGGGCTTCCTGCCGACCCTGATCGAACTGTCCGCGCCGGATGCCCGGTGCGAGGGCATGCACACGCTCTACATCTCGCCCCTGAAGGCACTGGCGGTGGACATCCATCGCAACCTCGAGGAACCCATCGCCGAGATGGGTTTGCCGATCCGCGCCGAAACGCGCACGGGCGACACGCCCCAGGCCAAGCGCCAGCGCCAGCGGCGCGATCCGCCCCAGATGCTGATGACGACCCCGGAGAGCCTCGCGCTGCTGCTCTCCTACGAAGATGCGCCGGAGATATTCGCAGGCCTGCGCTGCGTGATCGTGGACGAGCTCCACGCCATCGAGGACAACAAGCGTGGCGACCTGCTTTCGCTCGGCCTGTCGCGGCTCTCGGCGCTGGCGCCTGCCGCGCGCCGTGTGGGCCTGAGCGCGACAGTGGCCGAGCCCGCACGGCTCAGGCGCTGGCTGTCCGTGTGCGCGGATGCGTCGGATGTGCGGCTCGTCACGGGAGCGGCCGGCGCCGAACCCGCGATCGACGTGCTCGAGACGCAGGCGCGGCTGCCCTGGTCGGGCCATATCGGCGTGCACGCCATGCCCGAGGTCTATGGGCTGTTGCGCAGAGGCGGGACGGCCATCGTCTTCGTCAACACCCGCGCCCAGGCCGAGATCGTCTTCCAGGAGCTGTGGCGGCTCAACGAGGACGGGCTTCGGATCGCGTTGCATCACGGGAGCCTGGCGGCGGAACAGCGGCGCAAGGTCGAGGCGGCGATGGCGCGCGGTGATCTGGATGCCGTCGTCGCGACATCGTCGCTGGACCTCGGCGTCGATTGGGCGGCTGTCGATCTGGTCATCCAGGTGGGCGCGCCCAAGGGTTCGACCCGGCTGCTGCAGCGGGTCGGGCGCGCCAACCACCGCCTCGACAGCCCGAGCCGCGCCGTGCTGGTGCCCGGCAATCGGTTCGAGGTGCTGGAATGCCGTGCCGCGCTCGATGCCGTGCGCGCCGGCACGCTGGACGGCATTCCCGCCCGCCCGGGCGGTCTCGACGTGCTTGCCCAGCATATCCTCGGGACGGCGTGTGCTGGACCGGTCGAGCGCGACGCGCTCTACGAACAGGTGCGGTGCGCAGGGCCTTACGCCGACCTTTCGCGTGAGGATTTCGACGATGTGTTCGAGTTCGTGGCCACCGGCGGGTATGCGCTGAACGCGTATGACCGGTTTCGCCGCCTGAAGCAGGAACCCGACGGCAGCTGGCGGATCGCCGGGCGGAACACGCTTCGCGACTACCGGATGAACGTGGGCACCATCGTCGAGGCGCCGACCCTTCGTGTACGCATGGGCCGCGGGCGCGTGCTCGGCGAGGTCGAGGAGCATTTCGCGAACTACATGACCGCAGGCGACACCTTCGTCTTCGCAGGGCGGTTGCTCGAGTTCGTCGAGGTGCGCGAGACCGACATCATCGCCCGGCCGGGGAAAGGCGATGCGCCCGCCGTGCCGGCCTATGTGGGCGGCCGGCTGCCGCTCTCGACCCATCTGGCCGACCGGGTGCGGGGCATCCTTTCCGATCCGGCAAGCTGGCGTGACCTGCCCGGGCAGGTGCGCGAATGGCTCGACGTGCAGAACTGGCGCTCGTTGATGCCCACGACCGACGGGCTCCTGGTCGAGACCTTCCCGCGCGGCAACAAGCACTACCTCGTCGCCTACTGCTTCGAGGGACGGAATGCCCACCAGACGCTGGGCATGCTGCTGACGCGGCGCATGGAGCGCGCGGGCCTGAACCCGCTGGGCTTCGTCGCCACCGACTACGTGATCGGGGTTTGGAGCACGCGTTCCGCGGAAGAGGCGGATATCGCGGCGCTGTTCGACGAGGACATGCTGGGCGACGACCTCGAGGCGTGGATGGCCGATTCCTCGATGCTCAAGCGCACCTTCCGCAACGTCGCCGTGATCGCCGGGCTGATCCAGCGACGCCATCCCGGCGAGGAGAAGACGCGGCGTCAGGTCACCTTCAACTCGGATCTGATCTACGACGTGCTGCGCACCCATGAGCCGAACCATGTGCTGCTGCGCGCAACGCGGGCCGATGCCGCCTCGGGCCTGACCGACGTGCGCCGCCTCGCCGACATGCTCGAGCGTGTGCGCGGACGGATCACCCACCGCCACCTCGACCGGGTCTCGCCGCTGGCCGTGCCGGTGCTGCTGGAGATCGGGCGCGAGAGCGTCTA
>JAYPUG010000328.1:0-2958 GCA_038133965.1 Rhodospirillaceae bacterium
GCGCCGGGCGCCAGCAGCGGCGCGAGCAGCGGGATCAGCGCGGCCGTGAGCGGCGCATCCTCGGCGGTGCCGGTGCCCAGGTCCGAATGCACCAGCGCCACGCCGCCCGTAAAGCGCCCGGCCGCCTCGGCCAGCTTGTCCGTCGCTTCGCCGACGATCATGTGCTCGGTGTCGGGCGTCGATTTCGGGTTGGCGTTGACCGCCCGGTCGAAGACGAAGATCTCGCGGTCGGGCAGGATCTCGCGCAGGTGGTCGAAGGTTCGCCCGTTGCCCAGCCCCAGGTCGAAGACCGCGCCGGGCACGTCCGCGATCGTCGCGGCAGCGGCGTTCAGGCAGTCGCGTTGCGCCTGCATGCGCCGGATGAAACTGTCGAGGCGGCTCATGTCGCGTCGAGGCCGCTCACGAGCTCTGGGCCAGCGCCTCGCGCAGCTGCTGGGTGGTCTGCTCGAGACGTGAGGCGAGTTCGCGCATGATTTCCACCGACATCTCCGGGAACTCGGCCACCAGGCGGAAGAACAGGTCCTTGGAGATACGCAGGGTGACGGTGCGCTCGCTCGCCTGCACCGTGGCCGTGCGCGGCACGTCGCACAGGATCGCGATTTCGCCGACAAAGTCGTTGCGGCCGAGCGACGCCACCTCGATCTCGCCGTCGGGCGTATCGACCAGCACTTTCGCCGCACCCTCGACGATGATGTAGGCGGCATCGCCCACATCACCTTGGCTGAACAGGATCTGATCGGCCTCGTAGGTGATGCGCTCGGACGTGAACGCCAGCAGCTTGAGCTTCGAGGGCTCGAGCTTGGCGAACAGCGGAATGTTGCGCAGAAGTTCGACTTCTTCGTTCAGGCTCACGTCTGTCTTCTCCCCATCGGCCGGCGCCCCATACTAGGCGGACTGCAGCAGTTCGTGCAGCGCCGTCCCCTCCTGGTTCAACTCGTCGTAGGTACCGTCCTCGGCAAGCTGCCCGTCGCTCAACACAACGACGCGCGCAAATTTCGAGGCCATCGCGACCCGGTTGGCCACCCAGACGACGCCGCGGCCCTCGCGCGCCGCGAGCACCCGTTCAGCGATCCGGTCCTGCGCGGACGGATCGAGCGCCGAGGTCGATTCGTTGAGCACGATCACGTCGGCCCGCTTCAGTAGCGCCCGCGCGATGCCCAGCCGCTGGCGCTGGCCGGAGGACAGGCGGCTGCCCGCGACGCCGACCTCGAACTCCAGCCCGGCCTCGAGCACAGCACCGCGCAGGCCCAGGCTGTCCAGCGTTTCGGCGATCAACGCACCGATCCGCCGGCTGCCCTCGGCCTGGCCGTACACCAGCTTCCCGAACAGGATGTTGTCCTGCAGCGAGCCCGCGGCGTTGTATTTCTCGGGGTCGAAGAACTCGACCGCGCCCACCAGGTCGTCGGGCAGTTTCTCGGCAAAGATCTCGCGCGCCTTCAGGATCTTCTCCTGCAGCTCGTCGGTGACAACGCCCAGGCGATGCTGTGCCGACACCACCTTGAACGGCAGCGACGACAGGGCCTCGCGGTCCTCCTCGGCCATGTCGTCATAGCCCTGCTTGCCGGTGCGCGACAGCAGCGTCTTGAACTCCGGCAGATCGTCGGAGATGATGAACGAGTACTGGTCGAAGAACTCGTGGCCCGGCGGCAGGTCGGCAAAGATCTCGATCATCGTCTCGGCGACGGGCTGCGCGACGCGGCCGCCCCCTACAAGTAACCGCCTCGCGGCCGCGCCTAGAGGGTGACGGTCAGCCCCTCGCGCGCGACCATCGTGTTCTCGAAGCGGGACTTCGCCTCGGCCTCGATCCGGTCCATCGCGTCATCGTCGTGCCCGGGGTCGTGGTGGAACGGCACATAGGTGCCGACCCCGGCGATCCGCGCCAGCTCGGCGCCCTCTTCCCACGTGGAATGGCCCCAGCCGCGATGGTCGGGATATTCCGCCTCGGTGTAGGTCGCGTCGTAGATGAAGAGGTCCGCCCCGTCGATAAGCTCGAGGATGGCCTCGTCGTGCGCGCCCTCGACATGCTCGGTGTCGGTCACGTAACAGACCGCGCGGCCGTCACGTTCGATCCGGTAGCCCGTCGCGCCGTTCGGGTGGTTCAGCGGGCAGGTGCGCACCGCCGCCCCGCATTCCAGCGTGAACGCATCGCCGCCGCGGAACTCGTTGAACTTCTTGGCGGCCACCATGACGTCCATGGGGATCGGGAAGAGCGGCGCAACCATCATCGCGCACAGCGCATCCTCGAGGTCCATCGCGGGCGGCAGGTGCCCGGCCCAGAGCCGGATCTCGTTGTCCGCGCCATAGGCCGGCGCAAAGAACGGCAGCCCGACGACATGGTCGAGATGGGTGTGGCTGAGCAGGATGTCGGCATTGACCGTGCCCTCGCGGGCCAGCAGGTCGCCCAGGGGCCGGATGCCGGTTCCGGCATCGAGGATGATGTGGCGGTCGCCGTAGCGCACCTCGACGCACGAGGTGTTGCCGCCGAAGCGGACGGTGCCGGGACCCGGACAGGCGATCGAGCCGCGCACCCCCCAGAACCGCACCGAGAATGGCGCCGGCGCGTTCATCGCCGCACGACAGGGCGCCGGAACCGGGCGAATCCGGTGGCGCGACGGCCGATGCCAGGATTGATCCTCATGACGGGTGAGTTTGCCCGAAACATATCAGTCTCGAAAGTGACGGTCCGATATAGCTGGCCGAAAGGCCGGTTTCCCGGCCTCCTCCGACCTTGCCGAAGCCCGCGCGAGGCGACATGATCCGCGCCCTCGTTCCCCGGCGCTCCGCGGGAACGCGCGAAAGCCCCGCACCCGAAGGCGAAGCCGGCCCCCGTGTCGAACCTCGAAACCCGCACACAGAGCACGAATTGGTCCGGCGTCGCCTACGGCATCGTGCTCGGCTTCGTCGCCGCCTATTTCCAGTTCAAGGTGCCGCCGGTCCTGCCGGTGCTGTTCGACAGCT
>JAYPUG010000329.1:0-2957 GCA_038133965.1 Rhodospirillaceae bacterium
GCCGAACTCGACCGCACGGGCACGAACATAGGCGTTCGCGGCCTGCACCGATTCCGAGATGGACCATTCCTCGTCTTTCAGGCCGTTTTCCTCGACCTGCTTGGGAATCAGGTGGCGCTTGGCAATCTCGACCTTCTCATCCTCGGTGTAGCCTGGGATGCGGATGATCTCCATCCGGTCCATCAGCGGCTGCGGCATGCGCATGGTGTTGGCCGTGCACACGAACATCACGTCGGACAGGTCGTAGTCGACCTCCAGGTAATGATCCTGGAACGTGTGGTTCTGCTCGGGGTCTAGCACCTCAAGCAGCGCCGACGACGGGTCACCGCGCCAGTCGGCGCCCAGCTTGTCGATCTCATCCAGCAGGAAGAGCGGGTTCGACGTCCCGGCCTTCTTCATGCCCTGGATCACATTGCCTGGCATGGAGCCGATATAGGTGCGCCGGTGTCCGCGAACCTCCGCCTCGTCGCGCACGCCACCCAGCGACATGCGCACGAACTTGCGGCCGGTCGCGCGCGCAACCGACTTGCCGAGCGACGTCTTGCCGACCCCCGGCGGGCCAACGAGGCACAGAATCGGGCCCTTGATCTTCGCCATGCGCTGCTGCACGGCGAGATACTCGAGGATACGTTCCTTGACCTTCTCGAGACCGTAGTGATCCTCGTCCAGGACGCCCTGGGCGGCCATGATGTCCTTCCTCACCCGCGAACGCTTCTTCCACGGGATCGTCAGCACCCAGTCGAGGTAGTTGCGCACCACCGTCGCCTCGGCCGACATCGGGCTCATGTTGCGCAGCTTCTTGAGCTCCTGGTTGGCCTTCTCGCGCGCTTCCTTGGTCAGCCGCGTTTTCTTGATCTTCTCTTCGAGTTCCTGGAGCTCGTCGCGCCCGTCCTCTGCCTCGCCCAGCTCCTTCTGGATCGCCTTGAGCTGTTCGTTCAGATAGTACTCGCGCTGCGTCTTCTCCATCTGGCGCTTCACGCGCGAGCGGATGCGCTTCTCGACCTGCAGGACGCCGATCTCGCCTTCCATGAAACTGTAGATCTTCTCGAGCCGCTTGTGGACGGTGTCCGCCTCAAGCAGTTCCTGCTTCTCGGAAATCTTGAGCGACAGGTGTGAGGCGATCGTGTCCGCCAGCTTGCCCGGCTCGTCGATCTGGTTGATCGAGACAAGGACCTCGGGCGGGACCTTGCGGTTGAGCTTGATGTACTGCTCGAACTGGGTCACGACCGAACGCGCCAGCGCCTCGGTCTCGCTCTCGTCCGACTCGTTTTCCGGATGAACCTCGGCGTAGGCCTGGAAGAACTCCTCATTGTCCGTGAACTCGGCGATCGTCGCGCGGTCACTGCCTTCAACCAGCACCTTCACGGTGCCGTCGGGCAACTTGAGCAACTGGAGGATCGTGCCGACCGTCCCCACGGCATAGAGGTCCTCGCGACCCGGGTCGTCCTCGGCGGCGTCCTTCTGGGTGAGCAGGAGGATCTGCTTATCGTCTTGCATGACGTCCTCGAGCGCGCGCACAGATTTCTCGCGGCCGACGAACAGCGGCACGATCATGTGCGGGAACACCACGATGTCGCGTAGCGGCAGAACGGGGAACAAGGCGCCTTTGGAGAGATCGGTCATAATGAAATCCGGTTTCGCGTAACTGCACAAATGCTAGACGCAAATCGTTGCGTCCGGGTTTACGGCACGTTCAGGGAACGTCGAACGGACGATTCGCGCCACGCACAAATATGTGGGCTGAGCCGCCCGACAATCAAGAGCGGCACGGGGGATAAGGCTACCAGATATGGTGGCTGCGCTAGGCGCTCGTCCCCAAATCTTCGCGCTTGTCCGCATAGATATGGAGAGGTGTGGCGTTGCCATCCACGACTTCGCCGTTGATCACCACTTCCTCGACCCCGTCCATGCCCGGCAAGTCGAACATGGTATCGAGCAGGATGTTCTCCATGATCGAGCGCAGGCCACGCGCGCCGGTCTTGCGCGCGATCGCCTTCTTCGCGATGGCACGCAGCGAGTCGTCGGCGAACGACAGCTCCACGCCTTCCATGTCGAACAGGCGCTGGTACTGCTTGACCAGCGCGTTCTTGGGCTGGGTCAGGATCTGGATGAGCGCGTCCTCGTCGAGATCGTCGAGCGTCGCGATCACCGGCAGACGGCCGACGAACTCTGGGATCAGGCCAAACTTGAGGAGGTCTTCCGGTTCCACCTCGGACAGGATTTCGCCCGTGCGCCGGTCGTCCGGGCTGCGCACGTCCGCACCGAAGCCGATGGCGGTGTCCTTGCCGCGGCTTGAGATGATGCGCTCGAGGCCGGCGAACGCACCACCGACGATGAACAGGATGTTCGTGGTGTCGACCTGCAGGAACTCCTGCTGCGGATGCTTGCGCCCGCCCTGCGGCGGCACGGAGGCGACGGTGCCTTCCATGATCTTGAGCAGCGCCTGCTGCACGCCCTCGCCCGAGACGTCGCGGGTGATTGACGGGTTGTCGGACTTGCGGCTGATCTTGTCGACTTCGTCGATGTAGACGATGCCGCGCTGCGCGCGCTCGACGTTGTAGTCGGCCGACTGCAGCAGCTTGAGGATGATGTTCTCGACGTCCTCGCCGACATAGCCAGCCTCGGTCAGGGTCGTGGCGTCGGCCATCGTGAAGGGCACGTCGAGAATGCGCGCCAGCGTCTGGGCCAGCAGCGTCTTGCCGCAGCCGGTCGGGCCGACGAGCAGGATGTTCGACTTCGCGATCTCGACATCGTTGCCCTTGGGGCCGTTGCTGAGACGCTTGTAGTGATTGTGCACGGCCACCGACAGCACGCGCTTCGCGGCGCCCTGACCGATCACGTAGTCGTCCAGGACCTCGCAGATCTCCTTTGGCGTCGGCACCCCGTCGCGCGACTTGACCAGGGTGGACTTGTGCTCCTCGCGGATGATGTCCATGCACAGCTCGACGCATTCATCG
>JAYPUG010000330.1:0-2954 GCA_038133965.1 Rhodospirillaceae bacterium
TCTCCGCACCGTTCGAGACTGCGGCCCGTGCACCCGCCGCACGGTCCCGGGACACCCAGGTGGGCCCATGGCGTGCGAGCAGGCGCGCCTCGTCGCCGACGTCGTCTGCCGTCTGGCGGTCGGGATCGACGGCCAGGGGCCCCGGCTCACGCCCTCCGTAGCCGCGCGTAAGGAACGCTGTCTCGCGGCCGGAAAGAAGAGCCGCGACGGCGATGGCGGTCGGGGTCTTGCCCGCGCCGCCGGCCACCAGATTGCCGATGCATACGACGTGGGCATCGACCCCGTGGGCCGTTGCCGCCGCGCGTGCCATTCGGCCGGCGAGGTCGTAGCCCGCGGCGAGCGGGCCGAGCAGTGCTGCGGCGAGCGAGGTTTCGCGGTACCAGAAGCCGGGCGGTCTCATCGTGGGCGCGCCGTGGCTCCGGCGATCAGGGGTGTGATCTCGGACAGCACCGTATCGAGCACATCCTGCTTGCGCGCAGCGGCACTCTCGGCCGCTTCGGCCATCGCGTTCGCCCGGTCCGGATCGCCGAGAAGTTCGCCGACCGTGCGAGTCAGCTCTGCACCGTCCGCTATCTCGACGGCGGCGCCGGCCGTGGCCAGCTCTCCGGCGATCGAGCGGAAGTTGTCCACGTGTGGCCCATGAAGGACGGCGCATCCCAGTTGCGCGGCCTCGAGCATATTCTGACCGCCATGGGGAATGAGCGAGCCGCCAACAAAGGCGATACGCGCGATCCGGTACAAAAGCCCCAGAACGCCCGTGGCATCCACTAGGTAGATGTCGGTATCCGCGTCGATCGCGTCGCCACGCGAGCGCCGTGCCACGCGAAGCCCGGTGCGTTGGAGCGATGCTTCGATATCGTCTGCGCGCTGGGGATGGCGGGGTGCGACGATCGTCAGCAGCCCCGGCACCCGGTCCGAGAGATTGCTGTGGACTGCGCCTGCGATGTCTTCCTCGCCGCGGTGCGTGCTCGCGGCAAGCCAGACGGGACGGTCGCCGATACTTTCCTGGAGGTCGATCAGGTCGGCTGCGGTTGCAGGCAGGGGGTCGGCCGCCAGCTTCAGGTTGCCGCTGACGGAAACGCGCCGGCCCCCTCTTCCCGGCTGAGGTCCGCAATTTTTTTCGTCCGGCGGTTGGATTACCCCTACGCCGCCACGCAGTTCGCGCGCCTGGGCCGGCGCCCGCTTCCAGCTCGCGAGGGACGATTCCGACATGCGCGCGTTGAGCAGGGCCATGGCGACGCCCCTGCGGCGCGATTCCATCAGAAGGTTGGGCCAGAGCTCGGATTCGATCCAGAACCCGGCATCGGGCTTCCAGTAGTCGAGGAACCGCCGGACCCAGGTGACCCTGTCGATCGGGACATACTGGTGAATTGCGCGGCCTGGCAGGCGCGTGCCCATCAGCCGGGCGGAGGTTACCGTACCCGTCGTCATGAGGATGTGGAGGTCCGGGTTCGCGCGCAGGATGCGGTCGATCAGCACGAGCACGGACTGGGCCTCGCCGATGCTTGCCGCGTGCATCCAGATCAGCGGGCCGTCGGGGCGGCGGATCGAGGCGATGCCGCGTCGTTCGTCGACCCGCGTCGGCTCTTCCTTGCCCCGCATCACGCGATGCTGGATGAAGAGTTGGACAAGCGGCAATGCGAGCGTCGTGATCGCCCGATAGAGCGGTGCCGAGAGGCTCATTCCGCCCGTCGACGTCGTCGCTTCGCCCTGCATCATCCGTGCGCGCGCTCGCTGTCCGCGTCGTCCGTATCGGTATCGCCGATACGCGCAGCCTTGCGGAACTGAAGGCGGCTGAGGCGGGCGTAGAGCCCGTCACGCCCCTGGAGTTCGGCGTGGGTGCCGGTCTCGACGACCTGGCCCGCGTCCATGACCAGAATGCTGTCGGCGCGGGTGACGGTGGCCAGCCGGTGGGCGATCACGAGCGTCGTCCGCCCCTCGGTCAGCCGGTCGAGCGCCGATTGCACCTGTTGCTCCGATTCCGCATCGAGCGCGCTGGTCGCCTCGTCGAGCAACAGGATCGGTGCGTCCTTGAGCATGGCGCGCGCGATGGCGATACGCTGGCGTTCGCCCCCTGAAAGGGTGATGCCGCGGTCGCCGACAACCGTGTCGTAGCCCTGCGGGAGCCCCGAGACGAAATCGTGTGCGGCGGCGTTCCTCGCCGCTGCGATCACCTCTTCGTCGCTTGCCTCGGGCCGCCCGAAGCGGATGTTCGCCGTGATTGTGTCGTTGAACAGGGTGACGTCCTGGCTGACCAGCGCGATCGAGTCACGGAGACTGCTCAGCGTGACCTCGCGCACGTCCTGACCGTCAACGGCCACCGTTCCCGCGTTCACATCGTAGAAGCGCAGAAGCAGGTTCATCACCGTCGACTTGCCGGCGCCGCTCGGGCCGACGAGCGCAATGGTCGCGCCTGCGGGCACCTCGAAGGACACTCCGCGCATTGCTGTCTTGCCGGGTTCGTAGTCGAACGAGACGTTGGCGAACGAGACCGCGCCTCCGGAAAGCGCGAGCGGCTTGGCATCCGGCCGGTCGAAAATTTCCGGTTCGACATCGAGCAGGTCGAGGCTGCGCTTGACCGCGGCCAGCCCTTCCTGGAGCGCGGCGTTCAGGTTTCCGAGGCTGCGCACGGGCTGGTAGGCCATGATGACGGCGGAGAGAAAGCCGACGAATTCGCCCAGGGTTCCGGTGCCCGACAGGATGCGCCAGCCGCCATACGCGAGCACCGCCGCGACCGATGCGCCTCCGAGGGTCTCGAGGATCGGATATGTCCGTGCCCGTCCTTTTACGGTCTTCATGACCAGATGGTAGATGCGGTCGAACAGGTCGTTGGCGCGGCCCCGCTCGTACTCTTCCATCCGGTATGACTTGATAAGGCGAATGCCCGAGAACGCCTGCTCGAGGTTCGACGTCAGGTCGCCCATGCCGGTCTGAGCGTTGGTCGAGGCGCGGCG
>JAYPUG010000331.1:0-2948 GCA_038133965.1 Rhodospirillaceae bacterium
GTCGATGTCTCCAGCACGTGCAGGCCCTTGCGCGCGCCTGCGAGGAGCCCGTCCTTGCCGTTGATGACGGCGTCCAGGATCTTGGGTGAGGTGAGGGAGGTGATGACCACGTCGGACTTGCGTGCCACATCCGCCGGGCTCTTGCCCGCCTTGCCGCCCGCCTTCACGAGCGCGTTCACCTTGGATTTCACCGGATCGTAGCCGGTCACCTGGAAGCCGCCCTTGACCAGGTTGGCCGCGAACGCGCCCCCCATGATGCCCAGGCCGCAAACGCCGACGCGCAATGCCATGATTGTCTCCCCCTGATACGAGATTGCTTTCGAGCGGCGAGCCTCGCCGCTTTCACGGCCGGAGTATAGCCCCGGGAAACGGGACCGCCTACGCGGATGCAAGAATCCGCCCGAAGGGACGGACAAGTGCCACCGGAGGCGGTATGATCTGCGCCGTGCCCGCCGGTGGCGGCGGACAAGGTATTCTGATGGGAGTTGAATGTGATCAACGCAGCGATTGTCGGCCTCGGTTGGTGGGGCAAGGTCCTGGTGAACTCGGTCCAGGGCAAGTCTGACACGATCCGTTTTTCGCACGGGCAGACGCGCACGCGCGCGAAGGCCGAGGAGTATGCGGGCGAGACGGGCCTCGAACTGGTCGAAACCTATGAGGAGCTGCTCGCTTTGGACGATCTCGATGCGGTCGTGCTCGCAACACCCCATTCGAAGCATCGGGCCCAGATCGAGGCTGCGGCGGCGGCGGGCAAGCATGTCTTCTGCGAGAAGCCCATCACGCTGACCAAGGCCGATGCCGAGGCTGCGATCGGCGCATGCAAGGACGCCGGCGTGGTCTGCGCGGTCGGCTTCAACCGGCGCTTCGCACCGGCCATCATCGAGGGCAAGAAGCTGGTCGATGACGGCACGCTCAAGACCCTGATGCATGTCGAGGGCACGATGTGCGCACCCAATGGCATGTTCCTGGCCGCCGATGCCTGGCGCGCCGACAAGAACGAGACCCCGGTCGGGGGCCTGACGCCGATGGGCGTCCATGTCATCGATTGCTACATCAACCTGTTCGGCGAGATTGAAGAGGTTTACTGCCAGTCGTTCCGCCGCGCGGTGCCGAACGATACCGACGACACATCCTCGATCCTGTTCATGTTCAAGAACGGCATGTCGGGCTACATGGGCAACATGCTGGCGACGGCGCCGAGCTTCCGCCTGCAGGCCTACGGGCTGGGCGGATCGTTCGAGGTCCGCAAGCCGGACCTTTCGTCGTTCGAGTTCGTGCCCAATGGCGACGGCCCGATCACGGGTGCGGCCGGCGAGAACAAGACGGTGACGAAAGACTTTTCCGGGTTCGATTCCGTGAATGCCGAGCTGGAGGCCTTCGGGCAGGCCTGCTCGGGCGGTGCAGCCTATCCCGTACCGGACGCGGACGTGATTCACGGTATTGCGGTGGTGGAAGCGATCGTCCGGTCGGCCCAGAGCGGCAAGCCGGAAAAGGTCGCCTGAAAACAATCCCAGGAGAGAGAGACATGATCACAGCAGGTATCGTCGGCCTCGGCTGGTGGGGGCAGAATCTGGTTAACGCGTCGGCGGGTGCCGAGGGCATCGAGTTCGTTGCGGGCGCGCTGCGCCATCCCGACCGGGTCGAGGACTACGCAAAGGAAAAGGGGCTTTCGCTGCACACGAGTATCGATGCGATGCTCGACGAGGCGGATATCGATGCGGTCGTGCTGGCCACGCCTCACACGCTGCATGTCGAACAGATGCTCAAGGCGATCGAGGCAGGCAAGCATGTGCTCAGCGAAAAGCCGTTCACCATGTCGAAGGCGGACGCCGAGAAGGTGCTTGCCGCGGCCGATGCGGCGGGGGTGACCGTTGCCGTCGGACACAACCGGCGCTTCGTTCCCTCGATGGCCGAACTGCGCAAGCGGGTCGCCGACGGCACCTTCGGGCCGCTGTTGCATGTGGAGATGACCGAGACGGGGCCTGCGGCGATCGTCATGCCGAAAGACAGCTGGCGCTTCAGGCGCGAGGAATGGCCGGCGGGCGGCATGACACCGATGGGAATCCATCTGATCGACAACATGATCGATCTGTTCGGCCCGGTGGACAACGTCAAGGCGCGCGCCGTGCGCCGCGCGGTCGATCTGGACATCGACGACACGACGTCGGTGCTGCTCGAGTTCGAGAGCGGCATGACCGGCTATCTCGGCATCATGGTCGCGGCCAAACCGGACTTCATCGCCTCGATCTACGGACGCGACGCCACGGCGCGGATGATCGGGCGCATGTACGACCACCTGGAAATCGCGCCGCGCGAAGGCGGCGAGCCCGAACTGTTCGAGTACGACTTCGGGCGTGACTCCGATGCGCTGACGGCCGAGCTCGACGCATTCGCCGCGGCGGTCCAGGGCGAGGCGCCGTACCCGATCCCGAGAGACCAGATCGTCCACGCGGTTGCGGTGCTCGAGGCGGTCATCCGCTCCGCCGAGACCGGCGAAGTGGAGAAGGTCGGCTGAGCCGGTTGATTGCGAACCGGGCCTGCGGGGGCCGTTCAACAGGACAAGGATCAGGGGAAGAAGCATGAAAGCCGTGATGATGACCGCGTTCGGGGACCCGGACGTCCTGCAGTATCAAGACGTCGACACGCCCGAACTCGGACCCGACGACGTTCTGGTCGAGGTGCACGCGGTCTCGATCAACCGGACCTTCGACCTGTTCATGCGCGAGAACACCTACGCCTATACGCCCGACCTGCCGCACATCCTCGGTGTCGATCCGTCGGGCGTGATCACGGCGGTGGGCGAGAACGTCACCGACCGCAAGGTCGGCGACCGCGTATTCTGCTCGATTTTCGTGCCGACCACGCGGCCCGACCCCTACATGGCGATCCCGGGCCTTGGGCCCGTCGATTTCCTCGGCGTCACCATCTGGGGCGGCTACGCCCAGTAC
>JAYPUG010000332.1:0-2948 GCA_038133965.1 Rhodospirillaceae bacterium
GCAGGGTGCCCCAGGAATAGGTGATCCCAAGCTCGACTTCAGGCGCACGCAGCCATGCACCCGTCTGGAGGATCCGGAAGTCGCACGAAAGCGCCAGCGAGATGCCGCCGCCGATGGCAAACCGGTCCACAGCCGCGATCGTCAGCTGCGGCATCGTCTCCCAGGCGCGGCACATATCGAGACCCAGCCGGATATGCCGGCGCGCCTCGGCGAGCGGCCGATCCTGGGCAAAGGAATCCGCCTCGGACAGATCGTTGCCGGCACAGAACGCCCCGCCCGCGCCCGCCAGGATGACGCAACCGATGTCCGTCCGCTCGGCGAGTTCGCGCGCAACCCGGGCGAGCTCGCGTTTCAGGTCCGACGACAGCGCGTTGCGCTTTTCGGGCCGGTTGAGCCGCACGATGGCGGTTCCGCGCGCCAGCGCCGGGTCTGCATCCTCGACCGTGACGAGGTTGGCATCCGTTGTCATGGGCATCCCGCCGGCCGCACCGGCGCCCCTAATCGTAGAAGACGAACAGCCGGGTCTCGATCGTCTCGCGGTGCGCGGGTTCGTCCGGCGTGTCGGGGTCTTCGAACGCGGAGTGGAGCGCATAGCGCGCGGTGCCGTCGGTCAGCGAGTCCCAGTTCTTGAACAGCAGGACCTCGCCCCGGGTCATGCGCGGATACCAGTACCAGAGGTGGTTGGGATCGTAAGCGGCGTGCTGCGTCTGGCTCGGCCGGTTGTACTCGAAAGACGGCTCGGGGCGGATCGGCGCCTCGCGCATAGTCCAGGTCAGCAGGGATTCGTCGATGGTGCGTGCATCGCACACGCACAACGGCCACTGCTCGATGACCGGCGCCGTCGAGCGCCATGCATTCACGATGGAGAAACGCCGCGTCAGCAGGTCGTCCGCTTCTTCGCCAAACCTGTCGCGCATGCGCTGGACCGCCGACACCTCGCTGTAGTCGCTGTGGGGTGCAGGCACGGGATCGCGCGAGCTGTACTTCTCGCGGTGCGCCTTGTCGGTCGAGCGGCGCGTGTGATCGTACACCACCGCGCGGGTGCCGCCGGCCGCTCCGGCGACCAGCGCCTCGATCTCCGGCGTGTAGATATCGGCAAGCTGGGCGTCGTCATTGAAGTCGGTCACCTGCGTCGTCTGTTCGGCCAGCGTGAACCCCTCGACATCGAGCGAGAAGCCCGCGGCGAACAACCGCGCATTGCGGATCGGCACTTCGCGCGGCTCGCGATTGCCCTGCAGCGGCATCGAAAAGCCGGCCTTCGCCGACTGGGCAAAGACGGGCACCTCCTCGACATCGACGAGATAGTTGAGCGCGACGGTGATTTCCGGACGCGTCAGGACGTCCCCCGAACCTTTCGACATTTCCTGTCCTCCCGCGGGTCGGAGTTTACGGCGCACGAAACAGCGGTGTCCATGCGAAGGCTGCATGGCCGCGCACCGGTGCCGCATCGCATGCACGCGGCAAGCATCTCAGATCAGCGGATTGTCGGTCTCGAGCCCCAGCGCGACACGCCCGTGGGCCGGGCCGTTGATCTCCCAGGAGATGTGCGCATGGGTCATTCCGGCCGTCAGGTCACGGATCGCGCGCTGCAGGTGCCCGGTGTCCGAGATGGCACCCGCACCCATGATGCCAAACAGTGCATGCCCGGCATCGCGCGCCAGCCCCGCCGCGAAGGCCCCGTCGCGCCGCCAGCGGAGCTTCGCCTCGACGGGCGGCATCTCACCGGCCTCGGCGTACTCGAACGATTCCGCGAAGTTCGCGAACAGCAGGCCCCGCCCCGCATCGATCATCGCGCCCGCCTCCGCCACCTTGTCCTGGACCGGTACCAGTTCGGCGATCTTGCGGCCCGACTGGCGGGCGCTGCGCTCGCGCAGGCTCTCGACACCCACGTCCCACATGCCGCGCGCGATCCCCAGCAGCACGGTGGTGATCATGTGCGGAAACAGCCCGCCGACCGACTGGCGGAAGTGCGGCGACGGGTTGAGGGCGCTGCCCGGCGTCTCGCCGCCGCGCGTGGCGTTGCCCGCGAGCGTCATGTGGTCGGGCACGAGCAGGTCCGTGCATTCGCTGTCCACGCTGCCCGTCGCACGCAGGCCCATGACGTTCCAGTTGTCGTGGAGCTTCATGTCCGCGATCGGGACCAGGAAGACCCGCGGTTCCGGCGCGCCATCGTCCCCGCCGCCCTCGACCATGCCGCCGACCATAATCCACGTGCTGTGCAGGCTGCCGCTGCAGAAGGGCCAACGGCCGCTCAGCCGGTAGCCGCCCTCGACCGCCTGTGCCTTCCCGGCCGGATAGATCACCGACGAGGCGATCAGCGCGTCCGGTTCGTCGTCCCACACGGCCGCCTGGCCCTCGGGCGGCCACATGGCGAGCATCCAGTGATGGACGGCAAGATTGATATAGACCCACCCCGTCGAGGCGCAGCCGCGCGCGAGCTCGTGCGCCACCTCGGTAAGCAGGCGGAAATCGTACTCGCCGCCGCCCACGCGTGCTGGCTGGTTGATGCGCCAGAGGCCGGTCTCGTGAAGCTCGCGGATGGTCTCGTCCGGAATGCGCCCGGCGGCTTCCGCCGCGGCGGCACGTTCCCGCACGGCCGGGATCATCGCGCGGGCACGGGCCAGTATCTCGGCGCGCGGGGGCCAATCGGCCTTGGAGTGCATGGGCGAAGCTTCCCCGAAAAATAGACGTCTCGTTGCGGCCGCACCGGTGTGGCAGGGCACGACAAGAATAAACGCCCGCACGAGCGAGGCCAACGGACAGGCCGGGTCCGGCCCGACCGCGGGACGCACACGCCTGGCTCACGACAACTTGTAGGCTGCGGCTCTCACAAATCCCCGGGTTCGAAGATAGGCTCGCCACCGTTCCCGACGCAGCCACCGGAAAGACCCTCAACCCGTGACAGACTCGCTCCACGCCATCGTCCTGGCAGGCTTCACGCTGCTGGT
>JAYPUG010000333.1:0-2945 GCA_038133965.1 Rhodospirillaceae bacterium
CGAAGCCCTGCGCCTCGAGCAGGTCGAGCGTGTTCTCGCTCAGGTCCCACGACGGCGAGCGGTAGCCGCGCGCCTTTTGGCCCGTCAGCTTCTCGATCGCCTCATTGGCGCGTGCCATGTCCTCTTCTTCCTCGTCGCGGCTCTGTTCGGCCGGCGGCACGTGCGCCCAGCTGTGATGCGCGACCTCATGGCCCGCCTGGACCACCCATTCGCAGGCCTGCGGGTGGCTTTCGATGGTGAAGCCCGGAACGAACCAGGTCATCGGCACGCCACGTGACTTCGCCAGGTCGAGGATGCGGCGCGCGCCCGTCAGGCCGAATTCGCCGCGCGACAACATGGTCGGCGTGGTCAGCCCGCGGGCGATGAACCCGCTCTCGGTATCGAAGTCGAAGGTCAGGCAGACAATGTGGCGCGCCATGGAACTCTCCTGCGAAAAATCTCCGCTCTGGTTAGCGCATTCCGCGGCGAGAGTGTAGTAAGGCCGACGGAATTTCGGGGCACGGAGGACGTTTCCATGGCGACGCAAACGCTGGGCATCATTCTGAACGGGGCGACGGGCCGGATCTGCCGGACACAGCACATTCGCGGCGCGCTGGCGCAAATCCGCGACGAAGGCGGCCTGCCGGTGGGCGACGACCGTGTCATGCCGCGCCTCCTGCTTGCGGGCCGCAACGCGGCACGCCTCGCCGAAGTCGGCGCCGAGTTCGGCATCGAGGAATGGACGACCGACCTGGATGCGGCGCTGACCGATCCCGACTTCCCGGTCTTCTTCGACGCCGCAGCGACCCATCTGCGCCTCGACACGCTGACGCGCGCCATCGACGCGGGCAAGCACATCTACACCGAAAAGCCGATCGCACCGACCGTGGAACAGGGGCTCGACCTGATGCGCCGGGCCGACGCCGCGGGCCTTCGCCACGGCGCGGTCGAGGACAAGCTGTTCCTGCCCGGTTTCCGAAAGCTGTCGCACCTGATGGAGAGCGGTTTCTTCGGCCGCGTGATCGGCTTCAAGCTCGAGTTCGGCTGGTGGGTGTTCGACGGCATCGAGGCCGAATCCCAGCGCCCGAGCTGGAACTACACCAAGGCCGGCGGCGGCGGACTGTTGTCGGACATGCATCCCCACTGGCGCTACGTGATCGAGGGCATCCTGGGGCCCATTTCCCAGGTCGCGTGTGCGGCCTGGACAGCCCAGCCCGAGCGGATCGACGAGGAGGGCAAGCGCTACGACGTCGATGTCGAGGATGCCACAGTGACGATGCTGGAGCTGGAGAGCGGCGCACGCGGCGCCATCATGAGTTCCTGGGCAACGCGGCCGCGCGGCGACGACCTGGTGACCTTCCAGATCGACGGCACGCATGGCTCGGCCGTCGCGGGCCTGCGCCGCTGCTGGGTCCAGTCGGCGGCGGACACGCCGCGGATCGAGGGTTTCAATATGGGGCCCGACGCCGCGACCATGGATGTGTCGGTCGATTACGCCGCCCAGTGGAACGAGGTGCCCGACGTGGCGCCCTACAAGAACCCCTACCGCTTCGGCTGGGAGGGCTTCATTCCCCATGTCGTCGCCGGAGACCCCTTTGGCCACACGCTGGCTGCCGGTATCCGGGACGTGCAGCTTGCCGAGGCCTGCGAACGCAGCTCGGCCGATCACGCCTGGATCGATATGACGCCGGTCGCCTGACCGCGGCGATGCTATAGTCCGTCCAGCAAACACCAACGGAACGACGCCCATGGCCAACCTTCCCCTCCTCGATCTCGGCGGCGATCCCTACGAGCGCGGCCTCGTGCACGGCCGTGCGCTGGCCCGCCAGATCGCCGAGAACGTCGATACCTACCTCGCGCGCTTTGCCGCCGGCGGCCTGGACGCCGACACGGCACGCGCCGAAGGCGCGAAATGGGTGGGTGTCATGGGCGAACAGAACGCCGACTATGCCGAGGAGATGCGCGGTATCGCCGACGGCTCGGGCGTCCCGCTCGGCGACGTGGCAATGCTCAACGCGCGCTACGAAATCACCTTCGGCCTGTTCGGACAGGAGGCGAAGGCCAACGACGATTCGGGCCTGGCGGGCGAGGCCGATGGCTGTTCGACCTTCGGCGCGCTGCCGGAGGCGACGGCGAACGGCCATACGATCCTCGGCCAAAACTGGGACTGGCTGGCGGGAGTGTATGAGCGCTGCGTCGTCCTGCGGATCACCCGAAACAACGGCCCCAACATTCTCTGCTACACCGAGGCGGGTATCGTCGGCGGCAAGATGGGCGTCAACGAGCACGGGATAGGCCTCGTCGAGAACGGCCTAGTTTCCGACCATGACGGTCGCAACGCCTACGAGAAGCCGTTCCACATGCGCTGCCGCGAGGTGCTGGACGCGGAGACCTACGACATGGCGCTGCTGCCCGTCGTCGCAACGAAGCGCGTGTGCTCGGCCAACTTCGTGATCGGCCATGCCGACGGCGAGATCATCGACGTCGAGACCAGCCCCGACGCGGTGTCCTACCTGTATCCGCGTGACGGACTGGTCACCCACTCGAACCACTTCATGGACCCGCGCCACGGGCCGTCGCAGATGGAACGGCTCTCGACCAGCACGCTGTATCGCGCGAACCGGCTCGACCGCCTGCTGCGCCGGCACATCGGCAAGCTCGACGCCGCGGTGATGCAGGAAGCCCTGGCCGACCATTTCGGCCATCCCAACGCGATCTGCCGCCACCCGGACACGCGCCAGCCCGAAGCGAAGCGGACGATGACCAACGCCGCCTTCATCTTCGACCTGAACGAACGCACGATGCTGGTCGCCGACGGCCCGCCCTGCGAGAACGCGTTCGTGCTGCACACGCTCGACGGCGAGGCCGAAGCGCAAGCGGCGGAGTAGACGCTAAACCCCCATCGGGGCCTTCCCCAGACGATCGCGCGACCGTCCCAGGACACGTTCGCTTGCGCTGGCGACGGC
>JAYPUG010000334.1:0-2927 GCA_038133965.1 Rhodospirillaceae bacterium
GCAGCAGATGGTCGATGCGGATGCCGTTGTCCTTCTGCCAGGCGCCGCCCTGATAATCCCAGAACGAATAGACGTGGGTCTCGGTGTGGAGCGTCTGCCAGGCTTCCGTGTAGCCGAGGTTCACCAGCGCGCGGAACTTCGCGCGGGTCTCGGGCCGGAACAGCGCGTCGTCGGCCCACGCGGCCGGGTCGTAGCAGTCCTCAGGCCTAGGAATGACGTTGTAGTCGCCGCCAAGCACCACGGGTTCCTCGCAGTCGAGCAGCGTCGCCGCGCGCTTCGCCAGCCGATCCATCCATCTGAGCTTGTAATCGTACTTGTCGCCCGGGGCCGGGTTGCCGTTGGGCAGGTAGATCGATGCGACGCGCACACCGGAATCGCCGGCATCCACCCAGGCCTCGACATAGCGCGCCTGTTCGTCCGAGGCATCGCCCGCAAGGCCTGTTTTCACGTCGTCCAGCGGGTGCTTCGAAAGGATTGCCACGCCGTTGTAGCTCTTCTGGCCGTGGACGGCGCAGTTATAGCCGCGCTCCTCGATCTCCATCGCGGGGAAGTTCTCATCGACCGTCTTGATTTCCTGCAGCAGCGCCACGTCGGGCTGCGCGTCCTCAAGCCAGTCGAGTACGTTGGGCAGGCGGGCCTTGATCGAATTGACGTTCCAGGTGGCGATCTTCATCGACTTTGCGCGTAACAGGAAAATTCGCCGGCAGTCTAAAGTCTTGTATGCGTCGCGCGAAGGGGGTTAGCCGCCCGGCGTTATGGCGGACCGAACGAACGCGGAGATCGCATCGACGGCGTCCCGGTCCTGTCCGCCGAACCCGTGCGGCGCCTGACCGGAACATGCCTGGAGGCCCCGGGGCGGCGCACCCTGGGAATGCCCGCCGCTGAAGACAAGCAGCCGAGCATGGTCCGGGCCGATCCGCTCGACAACGCGCGGGGCAAGGGAGGGCGGCGTGCGGATGCACCCGTCCAGTTCGTGAACCATCACGAGGACCGGCACCTCGATGGATTGCAGGGGAAGATCGAAGACGCTTTGTGCCACCCAGGCCTTGTAGCCGCCTTCGCGCCCCTGCGTGATGGGCGAAGCGAGGACCACGGCATCGGGCGCGGAAGCCCCGACAGGCGGGATGCCGCGTTCACCGCCGAGATCGTTCCGCGGCTCGATCCGGCTATGACAACCGGGGCACCGGAGCGCGCTCGCACGTCCATAACGATGCGACCGAGATCCTGAGCATGTTCCTTCCGGACCCGGAGCCCGCCGAGCCCATCGTCCGCGGGCGTGCCGGTGGGGGCATCGACGATCGCCGTGGCGAAGCCCTGCTCATGAAACCGGGAAAGTGTGCGGATCAGCGTGTTGCCGACCAGGTTGTTGGGGCAGCCGGTGTCATCGAGCGCGATGTTGCCGCTGCCCCCGGCCAGCATGATCAGAACGGCCGCCACGGGCCCATCGGGTGACACGTAACTGTAGGAGGTGTCGCCGCCGAGCGCGCTTTTGAAGGTTACGATCTCGCCACAGGTCTCCGCGGCACCTGCCGGAAAAGCGAATGCCGTGAGTGCGAGCGCGAGGCCCGCGAGTGTGCGTTGGCAGGAGGCGCTAATAGACGGAGAACGAGGACCCGCAGCCGCAGGTGGAGGCGGCGTTCGGGTTCTCGAGCGTGAAGTGGGTGCCGCCGAGCGATTCGACGTAGTTGAGGACGCTGCCGTCGATGAATTCGAGCGAGGCATCGTCCACCACGACCCTGACGCCGGCGGTCTCGAACGTCCGGTCGTCATCGTTGACCGTGTCGTCGAAGTCGAAGGAATAGGTGAAGCCCGAGCAGCCGCCGCCATTGACCGTGATGCGCAGCATGGCGTCGGCGCCTTCGGCGGCGATCAGGCCGTTCAGCTTCTCCACGGCGCTGTCGCTCAGCGCCACGCCCTTCGGGTCTGCGCCGGAGTCGCCAAGAATGGTGGTCGCGTCGGTCATGGGCGTCGAATCACTCCAATGTCTTCAGCTATTTAGTCATACACGGGCCGTTGTCAATTTTCCGTTGCAATCGGACGGGGCACACGTACCTTGCCGCAAATGCCAGCATCCCCAGCAGAATTGCGTCAAACCCCCGCCGGGCCGGAGAATTTTGGCCCTGCGCTGGCGTCCTATGCCTGCGATCCGCTGGCCACGCGCGGCCGCCTGCACCCCGAACCCGAGAGCGGCTATCGCAGCTGTTACCAGCGCGACCGCGACCGGATTATCCATTCCAGCGCGTTCCGGCGCCTCAAGCACAAGACCCAGGTCTTCGTCTATCACGAGGGCGACTACTACCGGACCCGGCTGACCCACTCGCTGGAAGTGGCACAGATCGCGCGAACCGTGGCGCGTGCGCTGGGCCTGAACGAGGACCTCGCCGAGGCCCTGGCGCTGCACCAGCAAGGCCAGTTGGACGCCGCCGAGGCGTTCTATCGCGATATTCTGTCTCTCGACCCTGAACATGCCGACGCTTTACATCTATTGGGCTTGATCGCGCATCAGCGCGGCCGTCACGAAGAAGGGTTGGGAGCCATCGACCGGGCCATTCATCTGGTACCTGACGTGGCCATGTATCATGCCAACCGGGCACGCGTGCTCCGCACATTGGGACGGGTGAAAGAGGCCGTCCGCGCCGGGCGCCGGGCGCTGAAGATTGATCCCCAGAACGCCGAGACTCTTTGTGAGCTCTCAGGGGCCTATCTGGAGAGCGAGCGCGCCACCGATGCGAAGGCGGCGGCCGAGTCAGCCTTGGCGTTGGCGCCTGAATTGGCGGCGGCGCGGCTGAACCTGGGGTTGGCGCATTTCAGCTTGGGCCGTGACCAACAGGCCGCCGGAAATCTGGCCCGGGCGGAAGCCCACTATCGCGGTGCTGTTGCGTCGGCGCCCACCATCGCCGAGGCTTGGGTCAATCTCGGCAATGTAC
>JAYPUG010000335.1:0-2904 GCA_038133965.1 Rhodospirillaceae bacterium
CGGCCCAGGTCGGCCGCGATCTGTGCGAGCCGGGTCTCCCACTGTTCCTTCGCGCCCTGGATTCGCCGTTCCTCGGCGTCCAGCTCCTCGCGCGCCATGTTGAGACGCTGCAGTTCGGCAGCCGCCACCGCCTCGGCCTCGCGCAGCGGGACCAGCGCCTGTGCCGCTTCCTCGCGGGTGCGTGTGCGTTCGGCCACCGCACGGGTGTTCTCCGCGACCACGGTTTCCGCCGCGCGCAGCCGCTCCTCGCAGGCCGCGACCGCCTCGGCCGCAGCCTTCCAGCGGTGATGCAGGACCGCGGCCTCGGTCCGGCGGATGTCGTGGGAGATGTTCTTGTAGCGCCGCGCCTGGCGGACTTGCTTCTTCAGACCCTGCAGCTGGGCGTCGAGGGTGACGAGCACATCGTCGAGGCGTTCGAGGTTGTTCTCGGCCGCGCGCAGGCGAAGCTCGGCCTCGTGCCGGCGCGAGTGCAGGCCCGTGATGCCCGCCGCTTCCTCGAGCAGGAGCCGCCGGTCGGCCGGCTTGGCGCTGATCAGCGCGCCGACCCGGCCCTGGCTGACGAGCGCGGTGGACCGTGGGCCGGTCGCCTGGTCGGCGAACAGGATCTGGACATCGCGGGCACGCACGTCGCGGCCGTTGATCCGGTAGTTCGAGCCCTTCTCGCGTTCGATGCGGCGCGCGATCTCGATTTCGTCGGAATCGTTGAACTGGCTCGGCGCTGTGCGGTCGCGGTTGTCGAGGTGCAGCACGACCTCGGCGGTGTTGCGCGAGGGACGGTCGGAGGTGCCGCCGAAGATAACGTCGTCCATGCCGCCGCCGCGCATCTGCTTGGCCGAGGTCTCGCCCATGACCCAGCGCAGCGCCTCGACAAGGTTCGACTTGCCGCAGCCGTTCGGCCCGACAATGCCGGTCAGGCCCGGCTCGATCTCGAGGTCCGTGCCATCGACGAAAGACTTGAAACCCGTCAGTTTCAGCTTGTTGAAATGCACCGGTGCAAAATCCCCTAAAAGCCCCGATCGAATGCGGCGGTCATTGTGAACGGCGAATCAGTTGTTCGCCAGCAGCGGATCGAGGATTTCGGAGAATTCCTCGATCGAACGCGCGCCGGGATACAGCTGACCGTTGATCTCGAATGTCGGTGTCCTCTCGACGCCCGCGGCGTTTGCCGTCTGGCGAACCTCGAGGATGCCGTTTGCGAGTTCTTCCGACGTGACGCAGTCGGAGAATGTCGTGTCGTCGATCCCCGCCAGGCGGGCGATCTTGCCGAGCTCGGCCAGCGGATCGCGCGCGCGGGCCCAGTTCGGCTGTGTCATGAACAGGACCTGGATCACGCCCTCGTAGCGCAACGGGTTCACGCAGCGCGCCATCATCGCGGCGCGCAACCCGACCCCGTCGAGCGGATAGTCGCGGTAGATGAACCGCACCTTGCCGGTATCGACGTACTTTTCCTTCAGCGCCGCGAAGGTGTCGTTGTGGAAGCTCGCGCAGTGCGGGCAGGTGAGCGAGAAGTACTCGACCACCGTGACCGGCGCATCGGCCGCGCCGATGACGCGGTCGCCGAGCATGTCGGCGACATTTCCCGCCGTTTGCGCGGGCGTTGCCGTGGCCGTCAGCGCAAGCATCAGCGCGCCGGCCAGGACGGCTCCAATTCCTCTATATAGACGCACCAAGGCCTCCAAACACAATATGTAGCCGATTATACGGACCCGCCGATGCAAGGCACAAGCGCGGAAAAAGCGCATTGCGTCAATCGCTTGGCCCGGTTCATCACACCATGGCAGGCGATTGTGACCGAACCGAGACACGTTCGCGTGTGTCGAGCGGCGTTCGCTCAGGTCGCGCGTGTCCGCCGCGCCAGCACGGAGGCCCCGAGATCGCGGAGTGCGCGGCGCAGATCCTCGTCGTCCACGCCTGCCAGCGCCGCATCGAGGCGCGCGATGTCTTCGGGGTCGGGGACGGGGGGCTTCTCGCGCACGGGGCGCGCCGGGCCCGTGATCGGGCCCTGGTGCAGGCGCAGCCGCGCGATCGCCCGGTAGCCATAGAAGCCGTTGATCCGCTCGACGACCTGCGGTTCGAGATGCTGCAGTTCGAGCGCGAGCGGGCCGGTCACGCGCACATGCAGCGTCGCGCCTTCGCCTGCGGGGCCGCGCACCATGCGCAGCGGCATGCACTGGCCCGCGAGGCCGGGCCCGACGATTTCCGGCCAGTCGGAGAATACGCTGGCCTCCGCGAAGCCGCGCTTGCGCCGGATCGGCGCGGTGGCGCGGGCCGTTTCGGCGGCGATCGCCCGCGGTCCTCTCACGCGCTTGTTCGACATCTCTGGTTCCGGATTCCCGATGGGCTGCTGCGCCGCGCATGTTAGAAGGCGGGCGCGATGACGACAACGCCGCCGCCCGACCCCGATGCCATACTCGCCTGGTACGACCGGCATGCCCGCCGTTTGCCATGGCGGGTGCCGCCAGGAAGGTCGAAGCGCGGCGTGCGGCCCGACCCCTATCGGGTCTGGCTTTCGGAAGTGATGCTTCAGCAGACGACGGTGGCGGCAGTCGGACCGTACTTTGCGGCCTTTCTCGAACGCTGGCCGCGGGTGGCGGACCTGGCGGCGGCGGAACTCGACGAGGTGCTCACTGCATGGGCGGGCCTCGGCTACTACGCCCGGGCGCGCAACCTCCACAAATGCGCGCGGACGGTGCGCGACGAACATGGCGGCCGTTTCCCAGAAACCGAGGCCGAACTGCTCACGCTGCCCGGGATCGGGCCCTATACGGCGGCGGCGGTAGCGGCCATCGCCTTCGACCGCGCGGCCACGCCCGTCGATGGCAACATCGAGCGGGTGATGGCGCGCCTGTTCGCGGTCGGCGAACCCATGCCCACCGCGAAACCGAAGCTGCGCGAGCTTGCGCG
>JAYPUG010000336.1:0-2875 GCA_038133965.1 Rhodospirillaceae bacterium
TCGACGACCCCCGCCGCATCGCCGAACCCGACCGGCCCGCCGCGAGCCGCTGACGGTGCCGACCCGCAGCGACACGACGGCGGCGCTACGCAGCCTCGCCGGCCTCGATGACGCCGCGATCGACCTGGCGGATGCCGCGCTGTCCCTGGCCGCGCGCGAGCGGCCCGGCGTGCCGTTGGATCGCTACCGCGCGCACCTCGACGATCTGGCCGACAGCGTCGCTTCCGCCGAAACCGCCGGCGGCGGCCTCTCCGGCAAGCACGCGGCGCTATGCGCGGCCATTCACGGCACCTTTGGCTACGCAGGCGACACGGCGTCCTACGACGACCTCCAGAACGCCAACCTGATGCGGGTGATCGACCGGCGGCGCGGGCTGCCCATCGCCTTGGGCATCCTTCACATCCATTGCGGGCGTGCGCATGGCTGGGACATCGACGGGCTGAACTTCCCCGGCCATTTCCTGGTCCGGCTCGAAGACGGGGCCGAGCGCATGATCTTCGATCCGTTCGACGGCGGGGCCGAACTCGACGTGGCGGCCCTGCGTGCGCTCATCAAGGCAACGCGCGGAGAGGAAGCCGAGCTCGCCCCCGAGCATTATGCGCCCGCATCCAACCGGGACATCCTGATCCGGCTGCAGAACAACCGGAAGGTTCGCCTGATCAAGGCGGAGCAGACGGCACCCGCGCTCGCGGCGGTCGAGGACATGCTTCTGTTCGCACCCGGCGAGGCCTCGCTGTGGCACGAGGCGGGCCTGCTCAACGCCCATATCGGGAACCTGCATGCCGCGCTGCTGGCCTTCGAACATTGCCGCGACCTGAGCGAGAACCCCGCCGACCGCGCGCGGGTCGAGCGTCTGATCGCGGAGCTGCGCAATCACCTCAACTGAGGGTCTGCGCCCGCATTTGCGAAGCGGGCGAAAACGCCTAGATTGACACCCGAATGATCCCTGCCGAGCGCCCGCAACATGCGGCGCCGGGAGCCGTGCCAGGAGCCGCCCCATGAGCCTTGCCGTCGCCATCCAAATGGACCCGATCGAGGGAATCGACATCGACGCCGATTCGACCTTCGCGATGGCGCTGGAGGCCCAGGCGCGCGGCCACGGCCTGTACCACTACCTGCCCCAGGACCTGTCGCTGCGTGAGGGCCGCGTGGTCGCCCACGCCCGGCCGCTGGAAGTGCGGCGCGAGGCCGGCAACCATTTCTCCTTCGGCGCGCCCGAGACCCTGGACCTGGCCGGCGTCGATGTTGTTCTGATGCGCCAGGACCCGCCCTTCGATATGGCCTACATCACGGCCACGCATATCCTCGAGCACATCCACCCGCGCACGCTGGTGGTGAACGACCCGGTCTCGGTCCGCAACGCACCCGAAAAGCTGTTCGTCACCCATTTCGACGGCGTCATGCCGCCGACCCTCATCACCTCGTCGCGGCGCGAGATCGACGCTTTCCGCGCCGAGCACAAGGACATCATTGTCAAGCCGCTCTACGGCAACGGCGGGGCGGGCGTGTTCCACATCACGCCGGGCGACGAGAACCTGAATTCCCTGCTCGAGATGTTCTCGGAAAACTTCCGCGAACCGGTGATCGTCCAGCGCTACGTGCCCGAGGTGCGCCAGGGCGACAAGCGAATCATCCTGGTCGATGGCGAGGCCGTGGGCGCGATCAACCGTGTGCCGGCCGAGGGCGAGGCGCGCTCGAACATGCATGTCGGCGGCCGGGCGGAGAAGACGGAACTGACCGCGCGCGAGCGCGAGATCTGCGAGGCCATCGGCCCGGCGCTGCGCCACGACGGGCTGAACTTCGTCGGTATCGACGTGATCGGCGACTACCGGACCGAAATAAACGTCACCTCGCCCACGGGCATCCAGGAGATCGACCGCTTCGACGGGGTGAACCTGTCGGGGCTGATCTGGGACGCGATCGAGGCGCGGCGCGACGACATTGCGGACTGACGGCGGGCTAGTCCGCCGCCTCCAGTTGCGCGTTCGACGCCTCGAAGATCGCGCGGTTGCGCGCGACATCGAAGGGCCGCGCCCGGTGCTCTTCCGGGTCCCACTCAAGCCGTTCCATGTCGAAGAAATCGCCGCCGTAAATGTGCAGCGCCGCGGTCAGACGCGGCACCGGGTTCACAACCGAATGAATGATGTCATGGCCTAGCGGCGCGACGTCGCCCGGCGAGAGCGATTCCGCGCCCGCCGCCTCGATCTGGGCCGCGCCCTCCTCGGCGATGCGCCGCCAGAAGATATTGTCCTCGCGCCCCGTATAGACGCCGATGGCGGCCCACATCTCGTGGTTGTGGGGCGGCACGGTCATATACGGGCCCCACACCACGTTGAGCAGGGTCAGGTCCGGCGCCCTGTAGAGCGGAACGACGCCGGCACGTTCCGGCTCGCCCAGGCTCGCGAGCACCGCGCCCGGATCCGAGACGGCGCGCGCCATCGCCTCGCGGGCAGCGCGCGGACCTTCCGCGACAGCCTCACGGCACTCCTCGATGAATCGTTCCAGATCGAACATATTCCGGCTCCAGTTCCTGCAGGATTAGAACGCAGCTCCGCGATCAGGGCCAGACGGTTTCGACCTTCGCCGTGATTCGAATCGCTCGGCCGTCCTCGAAGGTCGCGGTGACGGACCAGATGGTCCCCGAAAAGGGCGTGCGGGACGCGGTGCGCGCGCAGCGCAGCGTCAGCTGATCCGGCGCAGGCGGCGCTGCCGGATCACTCGCGACGTAGCGGCAGTCGGAGATGCCGACCTCAGAAAGCGCCCCGACGAACGCGTCCCGGCCCTGGCCAGGCCGGACACGATCGGAAACGAAGGCTCGGAACGCGGCCCCCTCTGCGGGCAGGTGGTCCGGCCAGTCCCGGCCCGCCTCCCAGAC
>JAYPUG010000337.1:0-2875 GCA_038133965.1 Rhodospirillaceae bacterium
CGCCGGGGCTCGTGCTCACCCCGCGTGTACAGCGTCACCCGCCGGAGGAACTGGAAAAGCGCGCGAAAGCCATTCCGATGGGGCGCATGGGCACGCCGGACGAACTGGCACACGCCATCTGGTACTTCTGTACCCCGGGCGCGGCATTCACGACCGGCGCGGTGCTCGACATCAACGGCGGCACGTGGATGGGGTAATTCGAGAGAAATTTGGTGCGCCCGGCAGGATTCGAACCTGCGACCGTCGGCTTAGAAGGCCGATGCTCTATCCAGCTGAGCTACGGGCGCCCCTGAACGCGAAACCTTCCTACGCAATCACGCAAACACCGAAAGGCGGACCGACCCTACCGGGTCGCCGCCGAACCGCCCAAGTTGTTTGAAGGGTGGCTTCCCTAGTGGCTCCAGGGAACCCTGCGACCGACGGCGAAGTTGTCCGCGTAAGCCTTTGGTCTGACTCTTCTTTCCCTCGGCTCCTGCACGACATAGTCGAGCCCGTGCCGCTGGGCATGGGCAATCGCATCGTCCCGGCTGTCGAAGGTCAGGCGTACCTGCTGCATGGTGTCGGCCCCGCCCGGCCAGCCCATCAGCGGATCGAGCTGCTGGCGCCGCGTCGGTTCGAACTCGAGCACCCACTTGCGGGTCTTCGCCCGCCCCGACTGCATGGCGGTCTTCGCCGGCTGGAAAATACGTGCTTTCATGAGCCGACTTGTAACCCATGAATCGCCGGAGCGACAAGGCTCGAAGCCGCGCGCACCTGAACCATCAGCTCATGGTCAGGCCACCGTTGACATCCAGGCAGATGCCGGTGATGAAACCCGCCTCGTCGGAAGCCAGGAACAGTGCCGCGTTGGCGATATCCTGAGGTGTCCCGAGACGTCGCAGCGGTATCTGCTCCTTCAGGGACTCCTCCGCCTTCGACAGCCACGTCGATGTCATGGGTGTATGCGTCGGTCCGGGCGCGATGGCATTGACGGTGATGTTGTAGGGGCCGAGCGCCTTGCAAAGCGAACGTGTCAGACCGATCACACCCGCCTTCGATGATACGTAGGGAAGTCCGCCACCGGTAGCGACTCCACCGTGGCGCCAGGCCGAGGAGGACAGGTTGATAATCCGGCCGCTGCGCCGCTCCATCATATGCTCGGCGACGGCGCGGGCACCGAAAAACTCGCCGCTCAGGTTAACGTCCAGAACCCGCTGCCACTCGGAAATCTCGTACTCAAGCCAGTTCTTCTTGGGTGAATAACCGGCATTGTTGACCAGGATGTCCAGACCGCCGAATTCGCCAATCGCTGTGTCGATCGCGGACTTCACCTGGTCGTAGTCCGATACGTCCAGGAAAACCGGGGTCAGCCGGGACTTGTCCACGTTCGTCTCTTCCATCAACGCATCGAGCGATTGCCGATCGATGTCGGCCGCAACGACACGTGCGCCCTCCTCCACGAACCGCTCAGCAATGGCCCGGCCCAGCCCTTTCGACCCGCCAGTGATAAAGGCTGTCTTGTCAGGAAGACGCATTTGTTGCCTCCGCAGTCATAAGCCACGGGCTAAGGTACCCGAATTTTCCGGGAAATGGTCGGGGCGACTGGATTCGAACCAACGACCCCCTGCTCCCAAAGCAGGTGCTCTACCAGGCTGAGCTACGCCCCGGCCTAACCATGGCAGGAAGATAGGCGGGGTACCGCGACGGTGCAACGGTTCTGACGCGGCCTGCATTGTTGCGGCAGCCTCCAACGAAAGTATTGCGATTGTTACCGAAAGAACGGTGGCGCCGCGCCGCCCGAAAAGGCAAAGTTGGCCCAATAACAGCACGTACAAACCCCGTTCGAACTTTCACTGGGAGGTGAAAATGAAACATTCCGGTCTTCTGAAGACCCTGGCCGCCGGCGTTACGGCCGCCGGCCTTCTGGCTGCCGCACCGGCACAGGCGCAGGACACCGACTATGTCCTCAACACCGCGTCCACCGGCGGCACCTATCATCCGGTCGGCACGGCCATCGCGACCCTTTCCAAGGTGAAACTGCTGCCGCGCGAGAAGTTCAGCCTGACCGCAGTCAACTCCGCCGGTTCCGGCGCGAACGTCCAGGCAATGGGCGCGGGCACGGCCCAGTTCGCCATCGTCCAGGGCCTGTTCGGCTCCTACGCCGCCACGGGCACGGGCCCCGTCTCCGAGCCGCAGAAGAACATGCGCTCGATCACCATGCTCTGGCAGAATGTCGAGCAGTTCGTCATCCCCGCGGGCGACGCGAAGACGGGCACCATGGCCGACTTCATCGCGCTCAGGGGTAAGGCGGCCGCACTGGGCAACAAGAACTCGGGCACGATCGGCTCGAACCGGGTGCTGCTGGGCGGCCTCGGCCTCGACATCGAGAAGGATTTCGAGCTGATGTACGCCGGCTACGGCCCGTCGGCCGACGCGCTGGCCAACGGCCAGGTCGCCGGCATTGGCGCACCCGCGGGTCCGCCCACCGGCGCGATCACCAAGCTGATGGCCGCCAACCAGGGCAAGTTCACGCTGCTGAACATCACCCCGGACGAGGCCGCAAAGATGGACGGCGGCCGCAAGCTGTGGGTGCCCTACACCATCGCGGCCGGCACCTATCCGGGCCAGGACAAGGATGTGCAGACGATCGCGCAGCCGAACTTCCTGGCGGTCAACGCTGACGTTCCCGAAGAGCATGTCTATCTGCTGACCAAGGCGATCTACGAGAACCTGCCCTTCCTGCAGGCGATCCACCCCGCGACCAAGGCGATGGACGTGAACAAGGCCGTGGGCGGGCTTCCCGTGCCGCTGCATCCGGGCGCGCTGCGCTACTACAAGGAAGTCGGCATCGCGGTGCCCGACCACCTGATGGCGCAGTAGTGCTTCACTGACGTAT
>JAYPUG010000338.1:0-2872 GCA_038133965.1 Rhodospirillaceae bacterium
AGCGTGCGGTCGAAAGGCGACGGCCCGCCCGGCGTTGCCGGGCGGGCCGTGCAAGTATCGGCCTACCTGAACGGCGGGGCGTACAGCAGCCCGCCGTCGGTCCATTTGGCATTGAGACCGCGCTCGATACCGAGCGGAGTGTCCGGGCCGAGGAAGGCGTCGAAGATTTCCCCGTAGTTGCCCTGCGCGGCAATCGCGTTCGCAGCCCAGCTCTTGTCGAGGCCGAGCATCTCGGCGAGCGTGCCTTCGGAGCCGAGCATCCGGTTGATCTCCGGGTTCTCGGTGCCCTTGGCGAGCTCGGCGACGTTCGCCTTGGTGATGCCGAGCTCTTCGGCAGCGACCAGTGCGTTCAGCGTCCAGCGCGCGATATCGGCCCACTGGTCGTCACCCTGGCGCACGAGCGGCCCCAGCGGCTCCTTCGAGATGATCTCGGGGAAGACCATGTGGTTCTGCGGGTCGTCGAAGGTGGCGCGGGTCGCGGCCAGGCCCGAGGCATCCGTCGTATAGACGTCGCAGCGCTCGGCTTCATACGCCGTGCGGGCCTCCGAGTTGGTCTCGATCGGCACCGGCTCGTAGCTGATGTTGTTGATGCGGAAGAAGTCCGCCAGGTTCAGCTCGGTCGTCGTGCCGGTCTGGATGCAGACCGAAGCACCGTCCAGTTCCGTGGCGCTCTTCACGCCCAGAGCCGTGCGGCCGATGAAGCCCTGGCCGTCGTAGTAGCTGACACCGATAAAGGTGAAGCCCAGGTCCACGTCGCGCGAGAAGGTCCAGGTCGTGTTGCGCGACAGGACGTCGATCTCGCCCGAGGCCAGCGCCGGGAAGCGGTTCGCCCCCGTCAGGTTCACGAACTCGATCTTGTTCTGGTCACCCAGGACCGCGGCGGCCAGCGCGCGGCAATACGCCACGTCGAAGCCGGTCCAGTTGCCCTTGTCGTCGGTGAAGGCAAAGCCCGGCAGGCCGGTGTTGATGCCGCACTTCAGAACGCCTGCGGCCCGCACATCGTCGAGCGTCGCGGCATGGGCGCTCTGAGGCGCACCGGTGAGCGCGACAAGGCCGGCGACGGCCAAGGCGCTGGTGAGGAATTTTGCTTTCATTTCAGTGTCTCCCTGATGATGCCTACGAGATTTCCCCCGAACATTTGAGGCTTCTTGTTGTTCGTTGCCCCGATTGTGCCCTCGCCGGTCGCGCAATCACAACCGGGTTATGAAAAAAATTGACCAACGCGAATGCAAAGTCACCGGCCCGAATGGCCGGGCGCTGCGCCGTTTGTACGAACGGGACGTTGTGGTGGGCCGGGGGACGGCCCTAGTTCATCCGGGGCTTCTTGAGGAAATCGCCGCGTCCGGCGCTTTCAACGGTCACATTCACGACTTGGCCCTCGCGGTGCAGGCTGAGCGGGACCGCGACGCCCGCATCGCCCAGCGACCAGATGCGACGAAAGAGGTTCGAAAGGCCGGAAATCTGTTCGCCGTCCACACCCAGCACGATGTCGCCGGGCTCGACGCCGGCCCGCATGGCCGGCCCGCCCTCCGCGACACCCGCCACGACCAGGTGGTTCTCGGCCTCGGCTGTCGTCATGCCCAGCCAGGGCCGGGCCGGTGTGCGCCGGCCGCCATAGGCAATGAGGTCGGACAGGATCGGTTTCAGGAGATCGATCGGCACGATCATGTTGCCGTCAATCTCGTCGTCGTCGCCCGCGGCCTGCTGGATGTAGAGCGAGCCAATGCCGAGCAGACGCCCGGCATTACCGATGACCGCTGCACCGCTCCAGCGCGGATGTGCCGGTACCGTGAAGATCGCGTCGTCGATGAGGTACTCCCACGACCCCGCGAACTCGCGCACCGATATGACCTGCGCGTTGATGGCGGATTCGCGGCCGCCCTGTCCCGCAACGATCACCTTGTCGCCCGTGGCGACGGCCGCCGAACCGCCCAGTTCGATGGCAGGCAGGTTGAGCTTGCCCAGCGCCTGGACGAGCCCGAAGCCGCTCTGCTGGTCATAGCCGACCACATGGGCGGGGTGCGCCGCGTTGTTGTTGTCGATCAGCCAGACATCCTCGGCCTCGGTGACCAGGTAGCCGATGGTCAGCACCAGCCCGCTGTCGTCGATGACCACGCCCTGGCCTTCGCGCTCGGTGCCGAGGATCGGGGCGGTGAAGGCATCGTCGGGCACCATCGTGCGCAGCGCCACGACCGAGGAGAGCACCTGCTCCAGGTCGAACGGCACGTCGTCGGGGCTCGGATGGCCACCCAGGTTGAGGTTCCACGGAAGCTGGTCGCTCACGCTGCTGCTCCGGTCTGCGTTCGTGCGCCCCGGTCGTGTCCGTTGCGCTTGTTCCGCCCGATGGACGTAGTGGGCCAAAGGCTACCGCGTCAAGTGCCCACGAAAGGTTAAGGGTTCGCTGTGGCCCAACGCAGCGCCCGGAGGCGATGAGTTCACGTCTGCTGCGCCTTCTGGCGCGCGTATGCCGCCTGATGGAGATAGTTCCCCTCTGCGTAGTCCTTCAGATACTGCAGCAGCGTCACCGGCTCGTAGCGGGGCGGGTTGTCGGGCCCGACACAGGTGGGGAACGGTTCATTCACCGTGTCGTCGCTGGGATTGTAGAAGAAGGTGATCGTCAGCCGGTCTTCCTCGGGAATGGTCACGCGGTGCGGTGTGGCGATGAAGCGCCCGTTCGACCAGCGGTTCAGGAACTCTCCCGTGTTGATGAGCATCGTCTCGGGCACATAGGGCGCGTCGATCCATTCACCGGACTGGGTCTTCACCTGCAGGCCCGGCACCTTCGACAGGGGCAGGAAGGTCATGAAGCTGTGGTCGGAGTGGGCGCCGAGCCCGTGCTGACCCGGCTCGCCCTTGCCGGGTGCAGAGTGGG
>JAYPUG010000339.1:0-1337 GCA_038133965.1 Rhodospirillaceae bacterium
GGCCTGGATCGGCCTCGATCCGTTTGACTGGATCGAGGCTTCGGAGGCTGGCCGAAAGCGTTGATGGGGGACGCTTCCGGTCAGGTTCCTATTTTGTGTGCGACCTTGGCGACAGCACGGTCGTTTTGCGGCGGAAATGTGAAATTTCGCTGCCTGTCCGCTGCGCGCTTCACCTCGTAAACCGCGCGCTCGAGGCCGACGTCGCGTGCGATGCGCGGGTCGAGGGAGAGGATTTCCTCGCGCCAGCGTGCGCGTGTGCGGTGGTCCAGCCAGAGGTCGTGCCATTCGGCCAGGAGACCGAGGACGATGCCGTCGCGCGGCAGGCCCGAGCGCGGAACGCGCCGCCGCCGCCATCCCATGATCGTATGATCTAGAGCCATACGCCCAGCCTCCCACGCGTGTGCGCCAGCGCCCCCGGCTGTTTCGCGCGGTTTCGCGTTTCACCCGGCGTGACCTGCGCCCGGCGGCGGTGCCGTCGCGCCTTGTCGATGGTGTTCCTGATTGTGCCCATTTTCGTGCTCCCGTTCGAAATGCGTTGCACGGGTGAGAAATGACGCTGGCCAAGGGATTTATCAAACGAATATAATTGACCGATGCCATCAACAATATTGATGAATAAGTCCGATGAGCGCGAGCCTCGATATCCCCTTGTTGCGTACGCTTCTGGCGGTCGCCGACACCGGCAGCTTTTCGCGCGCGGCCGACCAGGTGCACCGCACCCAGTCCGCCGTGAGCATGCAGATCAAGCGGCTGGAGGAATCGATCGGTCGCCCGTTGTTCGAACGTGCGGGCCGGGGCTCCCGGCTCACGCGCGATGGCGAGGCGCTGATCCAGTATGCGCGCCGGATCGTCAACCTGCATGACGAGGCGATGACCGCGCTTGCCGAACCGGAAGTCGCGGGCTCGGTCCGCCTCGGCGTTCCCGACGACTACGTCAGCGGTTTCCTGCCCGACGTGCTGGCGGCGTTCGCCGATGCCTATCCGCTTGTCGAGGTCGAACTGCATTGCGAGACCAGCAGCAACGTGTCGAAGGCGCACGACGCAGGAGAGGTGGATGTGGGCGTCGTCACCGCCTCGATGGCGCGCCAGCAGACACGTCATATCCGGCGCGAACCGGTGGTCTGGGCCACGTCCCGGCGTCATCTCACCCATGAACGCGATCCCGTGCCGCTGGCGGTCTTCGAGCCGGGTTGCATCTTCCGCGACTGGGCCACCGAAGCGCTCGACGGGTCGAACCGGGCCTACCGGATCGCCTACTCCAGCGCCAGCATGGCGGGCCTCGTGACCGCGGTCGAAGCGGGACTAGCGGTGACGATCCTTCCCCGCAGCGCGCTGCC
>JAYPUG010000339.1:1347-2849 GCA_038133965.1 Rhodospirillaceae bacterium
GGGGCGGGGAACCAAGGAGCTGCTGGATGACCTCCGCAGCGCGCTGCCCGAGGATTTTCGCGAGCTCGCGCCCGACGAGGGGTTTCCGGCGCTTCCGCCCGTAGATATCGGCCTGATTCCGCCGCGTGGCGACGCCGGGCGGGCGGCACAGGCGCTGGCGGACCATATCGCGCAGTCTTCGACGGGTGCCGAATCCTGACGCCGTCGCTTGGCGCGCCCCGGTGATTGCCTTATAACGCCCCTCGCTCGGCGCGGTCCGGGTCGCAACCCGCGCGCCGACCATTCGATCCACCCGCTTTTCCCGTCCGGGACGAGGAGACGCCGTCGATGAGCGTGACCGGTCAAGACACCCTGAAAACCCGCCGCACCCTGGAAGTCGGGGGCCAGAGCTACGACTACTTCAGTTTCGCGGCTGCAGCCGGCACGATCGGCGATGTTTCGCGCCTGCCCTTCTCGCTGAAGGTACTGCTGGAAAACCTGCTGCGCTACGAAGACGGGCGCACGGTTACGACAGACGATATCAAGGCGCTTGCCGACTGGCTCAAGGAGCGGCGCTCCGATCGGGAGATCTCGTACCGGCCGGCGCGAATCCTGCTGCAGGACTTCACCGGCGTGCCGGCGGTGGTCGATCTAGCCGCGATGCGCGATGCGGTCCGCAACATGGGCGCCGATCCGCAACTCATCAATCCGCTCTCGCCCGTCGATCTGGTGATCGATCACTCGGTGATGGTGGACCATTTCGCGAGCGCGGATGCGTTCGCGCGGAACGTCGAACTGGAATACGAGCGCAACTCCGAGCGCTATGAATTCCTGCGCTGGGGCCAGACGGCATTCGACAATTTCCGCGTCGTGCCGCCGGGCACGGGCATCTGTCACCAGGTGAACCTGGAGTACCTCGCCCAGACCGTTTGGACGGCAGAGGAAGACGGCCGGACGATCGCCTATCCCGACACGCTCGTCGGCACCGACAGCCACACCACGATGGTGAACGGGCTGGGTGTCCTCGGCTGGGGCGTGGGCGGCATCGAGGCCGAGGCAGCGATGCTCGGCCAGCCGATCTCGATGGTGATTCCCGAGGTGGTCGGGTTCAAGCTCACGGGCGAGATGCGCGAAGGCATGACCGCCACCGACCTGGTACTGACTGTGACCCAGATGCTTCGCGCCAAAGGCGTGGTTGGAAAGTTCGTCGAGTTCTTCGGCGACGGCCTCGACCATCTTTCGCTGGCGGACCAGGCAACGATCTCGAACATGGCGCCCGAATACGGCGCGACCTGCGGCATCTTCCCGGTGGACGAGGAAACGCTCCGTTACATGCGCTTCACCGGCCGGACGGAAGAGCGCATCGCGCTGGTCGAGGCCTATGCGAAGGCCCAGGGCATGTGGCGCGACGCGAATTACCAGGACCCGGTGTTCACGGACACGCTCGAGCTCGACCTCTCGCAGGTGGAGCCGTCGCTGGCCGGACCGAAGCGCCCGCAGGACCGTATCGCGCTGTCCGCGGC
>JAYPUG010000340.1:0-612 GCA_038133965.1 Rhodospirillaceae bacterium
ACCATCTCGACGATGCGCCGGCCGGTCGCCGCGGCCATCACCCCGTGGTTGGAATCCGCCGCGGGAATCGACGAAGCGCCCGGCAGGGTCATGCCCAGCGTCTCGGCCAGCGACATCATGGTGGCAGCCGTGCCCATGGTCATGCAGGTGCCGGCCGAGCGCGAGGCGCCCGCCAGCACCTCGTCGACGACCGACGCCTCGACGTTGCCGGCCCGGTACTCGGCATAGTACTTCCAGTGGTCGGTGCCGCTGCCCAGCGTGTGGCCGTTCCAGAAGCCGCGCAGCATGGGGCCCGCGGGCATGTAGATCGCCGGCAGGCCCGCCGAGGTCGCACCCATGATCAGCGACGGCGTGGTCTTGTCGCAGCCGCCCATCAGCACCACCCCGTCGACCGGGTAGGAGCGGATCAGCTCCTCCGCCTCCATCGCCAGCAGGTTGCGGTAGAGCATGGTCGTCGGCTTCATCATGATCTCGCCGAGCGTGATCGCCGGCATCTCCACCGGGAAGCCGCCGGCCTGATAGACGCCGCGCTTGATCTGCTGCACCCGCTCGGGGAAGTGGCCGTGGCAGGTGTTGAGGTCGGACCAGGTGTTGAGAATGCCGATCACCGGC
>JAYPUG010000340.1:622-2844 GCA_038133965.1 Rhodospirillaceae bacterium
CATGCTCTCGCCGGCGAGCCAGCGCTGGCTGCGGAGATCGGAAAGGGTCTTGCGGGGTTTGGTCATGACAGGTTCGCGGGATAGGGAAAGATGGTGGAGAGGATAGCCGCCGCCGCCCCTCTTTGACACGGCCAAGGCGCACCGTTACCTAGGCGGCTGCCGCAGCGGCGGCGTCCTTCTTTTCCGTCAGGCCAGATGTCCGCCACCGACCCCAACGCTTCCGAGCCAGCCCCGCGCTCCGCGCTGGCGCGCGCGCGCGCCCTGCGCCACCGCGACTTCCGCTATTTCTGGGCGACGCGGATGACGGCGATCCTGGCGACCGAGATGCTGATCACCACCGTGGGCTGGCAGGTCTATCGCCTGACCGCGAGCGAGCTGAATCTGGGCCTCGTCGGGTTCGCCCAGTTCGCACCCTTCGCACTGCTGTTCCTCGTCTCGGGCGTTGCCGCCGACAGGCTGCCGCGCATGCGCATCATCCTGGCCTGCATCGCTTTGCAGACGGTCTGCGCCGCCGCGCTGCTCTGGGGCACGTGGACGTGCGGGATCGACTTCACCTCGATCATGATCATCCTCGTCCTGTTCGGGCTGGCGCGCGCCTTTCAGGCGCCGGCCCAGATGGCCATCGTGCCGAACCTCGTGCCCAAGGAAGACGTGGCGAACGCCATCGCCTGGTCGGCCTCGGGTTTCCAGATGGCGCGCATCTTCGGGCCGACCGCCTCGGGCCTGCTGATCGCCTATGGCGCGTCGCGCGGGCAGGACGAGCTGATCGTCTATGTGCTGGCCGTCGCGGTGTTCGTGCTCTCGACGGGGCTCGCCGCCGCGGTGCGCCGGCCCGTGCAGGTGGTGAGTTCCGCCCCGATCAACATCGAGAACATCCTCGGCGGGTTCAGGTTCATCGCCTCGCGCCAGGTGATCTTCGGCGCCATCGGCCTCGACCTGTTCGCCGTCCTGTTCGGCGGCGCCATCGCGCTGCTGCCGGTCTATGCCAAGGACATCCTGGGCGTGGGCGCGGAAGGTTTCGGGTTCCTGCGGTCGGCGTTCACCGCGGGCGCGTTCATCGGCGCGCTCTACATGACCCAGTTCCCCGTCACCCGGCGTGCGGGACTGAAGCTGCTCTTCGCCGTCGGCACCTTCGGGCTGGGCGTGATCGTGTTCGGCGTGTCGGAAATCTTCTGGCTGTCGATCGCCGCGCTGTTCGTGATGGGCCTCGCCGACGCGGTCAGCGTGTTCGTGCGCCAGAACCTGGTGCAGATCATCACGCCGGACGAGATGCGCGGCCGCGTCAGCGCCGTGACGGCCGTGTTCATCGGCGCGTCGAACGAGCTCGGCGAGTTCGAGTCCGGCGTCACCGCCCACTGGTGGGGCACGGTACCCGCCGTGGTCGTCGGCGGTGCGGCAACGGTGACGGTCGCGCTGGGCTTCGCGTGGATGTTCCCGCAGCTGCGCCGGGTGGATTCGCTGGAACCGGACGAGCTGATCGCGAAATACCGCGACGTGCCGCCTCGGCGCTAACAGGCGGTCGGGAACGGCCTAGTCGATCACCGCGATTGCGTTGACCTCGAGCACGCAGCGCGGATCGGTCGCCAGGCGCACCACCTGCACCGTCGTCGTCGCGGGCTTGGCGTCGCCGAAATACTCCGCCCAGACCCGGTTCAGGTCGTCCTGCTGCTCCATGTCGGTCAGGAACCGGTCGGCCGTGACGATGTCGTCGAAGGTGGCGCCCACGGCGTCCAGACCCTTCTTGAGGTTCTCCAGCACCGCGCGCGCCTGCCCGTCCATGTCGTCGGGCATGGAGGCGAACTCCTCAGGCACATGGGGGTGACTGTGATAGACCGGCGCGGCGGTCACCCCCGCCAGATAGACCGTGGTGCCGCCCGTCACCTTGATCGCCGGTGCATACGGCATCCAGATGTCCGGCGCGTCTGGCCAGTGGATGTGTTCGATCTGTTTCGCCATGGTTTCCTCCCAGAATGTGAGACCGTGCCGCGCCTGCTGGTGCGCGGCCGCCGTTCGCCGCTAGATTGCCATGCTACGCGATTGGATCGCGCAGTTGGATTCCTTCGAAAGCACTCGCCCATGCTTCCCATCGACAGCCTCTATCGCGGCCGCCAGATCAGTCCGGACGGCATCGCGCTGGAAGACGACACCACGCAGCTGACTTACCGTGAGCTCGTGGAACGCGTCGAGGCGCTGGCCGCCGCTCTGCAGACGCGACTGCCGAC
>JAYPUG010000341.1:0-2544 GCA_038133965.1 Rhodospirillaceae bacterium
GGCGGCCACGGCGCGAACCGACGCGCGCCCGTTCAAGCGAGGAAGGAACACAAGAGTCGGACGACCGCGACGTCAGTACGGACGACGAGGAAGATACCGACGGTGCCGCCGATACTGCCGAGGACGACGACGCGGTGGATACCGACCTGGATATCCCCGAGCCCGCCAGTGACAGCAATGTCGAGGATGAGAGCGACGAAGAACGAGTCGCCGCCTCTGCGGACCCGACGGTCGACGAAGAGACCGGAGACGATCGCGAGGATGCGGACGCCGCAGAAACGGGCTCTGACGATGAGGATTCAAGCGACGCCGACGGCACGCCCGACGACGACAAGGCCTCACCCGAAGCGGAGGCCGCCGCCAACGATTCCGATGAAATGGGCGTTGCGGAAGAACCCGAAGAGGAAGCCGATAACCGGCCTCGCCGGTCGGGCTGGTGGAACCGCGTGACGTCGAGCGGAGACTGAGCGCGCTCGCCTGACAAACCCGCTTAGCCGAGTTCGGTCCGCCAGTCGGCCAGCCGCGAAATCGCCGCCCGCATATCGTCCTCCGTACCCGCAAAGGAAAACCGGACGAATGCGTTTCCCCGGTACGGGTCGAAATCCAGACCCGGCGTCGCGGCCACGCGCGCTTCGTTCAGCATTCGACGGCAGAATTCCGGGCTGTCGTTGGTGAGGGTCCCGACATCTGCATAGATGTAGAATGCGCCGTCAGCGGGTGCAAACCGGTCGAAGCCGACGCGCGGCAATTCCGCCAGCAGAATTTCCCGATTGCGGGCATAGCGCGCGACGTTCTCGCGCAATTCTTCATGGCTGTCGAAGGCCGCAAGCGCCGCAACTTGGGACAGCGACGGCGGTGAGATGAAGAAATTCTGGGTCAGACATTCGACGGCACGCAGCATCGAGTTCGGCACCACGAGCCACCCCAGACGCCAGCCGGTCATCGAGAAATACTTCGAAAAGCTGTTGATGACGACGGCTTCGTCGTCGCGTCCAGCCGCGGTGACGGCCTGCTGTCCATAGGTGATGCCGTGGTAGATCTCATCGGAGATGAACCGGATGCCGCGCTCCCGGCAATAGCCGAGCAGCGCGTCCATAGCCGCCGCATCGATCATGGTTCCTGTCGGGTTCGAAGGGCTGGCAACGATCAGCCCGTCGAGTGTGCCTTCGACAGCGTCGAGACGCTCGGGTGTCGGCTGATAGCGATCCTCGAAGCGGGTTTCGACCACGACGGGCTCAATACCTAGCGCCGCCAGTATGTTCCGGTAGGCCGGATATCCCGGCGCCGCCAGCGCAACACGGTCGCCTGCATCGAAGGCTGCCAGAAACGCCAACAGGAATGCACCCGACGATCCGGTTGTGACCACCACCTGCCGGGGATCGACAGTGACATCGTAGAAATCGTGGTAATGCGCAGAGATCCGGTCGCGCAGTTCCGGTATTCCAAGGGCATCGGTGTAGCCAAGCCGATCGTCACGAAGCGCTTTCGCCGCTGCGTCCAACACAAGTGCCGGTGCCGGTGTGCCCGGCTGTCCCACCTCGAGGTGGACGATATCTTCGCCCTTGGCAGCGAGCGCGTTGGCCTCGCGCATAACGTCCATGACGATGAACGGGTCGATGCGCCCGCGCTCCGATGTCTTGAGAACCATGGGTGTGTCTAACCGTCCGAACTGACCGCAAGCCCATGAGACCGCGGATCCTTTGCGAACTGACAGGTCTGTTCACGCGGTAGACCGCCCGGACAGTAGATTCCGTTGATCCGGCCGACTTCCCCTTCGACGGCCAGAGAATGTCCCAGTCCGCGGAGGGTCTCGCGAACCGCCTCGGGCAGCGCGGCCTCGATGTTTGCACGGTCCGGATTGCCGACGCTGAACATGCGTGGCCGCGACACGGCAGCGACCATGTCATCTTCGGCGACCACCAACGTATCGAGCGCGACACGCGCCAACGGAACGGGTGTGGCATCCGAACCCGCTACCGCGAGGAACATGGTACCGACATTCTTGTTCGCCACGATCGCGACCGAGGGCATCGAGGCACGAGGACCGTCTGGTGCCGCAGCAAGAAGAATACCCGTCCCCGGTGCGACAATGGCAGAGCCGAACGGTCCGTTCATGGTGAAGGAACAGGCAACGGTGCGGCCCGAATTGTCCACGGCAACGATACTTGCACCGTCATGCGCCGTGTCGAGCCTGATCGGGGATACGTTGCTCGCAGGCCTGTGCGACGTCTGAGAAACAGCGCGTGCCAGGGAAGCGAGCGCGCCCTCACCAGTGAGATCGGCAGCATCGAAGTTGGAGAGAACGTTCCCGTAGGCGCGCGCTCCCAACTCGAGAAGAAGGTGTTCTCGCGCATCTTCGCCCGCATCTTCATACAGGCTGTCAGCAACGGCGGCACCCCAGACCTGTGCGGACACGGCACCACCCGGGGTCGGTGGAAAGAAAACAGTTGTGTTTCCGAGAGGGAACTCAAGAGGCTGGAGCAGCTCGGGCCGATAGTTCCGCAGATCATCCAGTGTGATCGCCCCGCCCGCGCGTTCGACTGC
>JAYPUG010000341.1:2563-2830 GCA_038133965.1 Rhodospirillaceae bacterium
TCATAGAAGGCACCGGGCCCGAGCGTACGTATGTTGGACACCACGGCGCCGAGCTCGAGCTGGTGCAGCAGACGACCCTCTGCGATGCCCCCCCCTCCGTAAATCGCTCGGGCCGCCGGATCGCGCTCCAGTCGCACGCTCGAGGCCAGGTAGTCACGCACGAACGCACGAGACAAGGCATGGCCGGTGCGCGCGAATTCCTCGGCTGGCAGGAGCAGGTCCGACCAGTTGAGTTGCCCGTAGCGTGCATGCAGCAGGAACATGCCG
>JAYPUG010000342.1:0-2830 GCA_038133965.1 Rhodospirillaceae bacterium
GCCCGCGCAGGGCGCGGGGGCGCAGATCCTCGTCCACAATGCGAGCGCTCAGCTCGCCTTCCTGCGATTCGGCGATGCGGCCGTGACCGCCGCGGGGGGAACCGCTGCGCCCGACATCCCCGTGCCGCCGGGCACCGTGATGACGCTGACGCGCCCGTCCAGGCCGCGCCCGACATGGCCGAAATCACCGTCGGGGTGGCGACAGTCGCGGCAGAAGCCCGCGATGCGCTGACCGAGAACAATGCGCTGGCGGAGAAGCTCTTCGCGTTCCTGCGCGACTCCGGCGTGCGGGCGGCGGACATGCAGTCCACGGGCCTGTCTGTCTCGCCCAGTTACCGCCACCGGCGGCCGGGCGAGGGGGGCGAGCCCGAGATCGTCGGCTATAGCGTGAACAATTCGCTTCGCGTGCGCGTGCGCGATCTCGATGCGCTGGGTGCGATCCTGGACGGGGTCGTGACGGCCGGTGCGAACGCGGTTCACGGGATCCGCTTCGACATCTCCAACCGGGCCGAACTCGAACGCGAGGCGAGCGCGAAGGCCGTGGCCGATGCGATCGCACAGGCGCGCAACATCGCCCGTGCGGCGGACGTGTCGCTGGGGCCCGTGCTCTCGATCAACGCCGGCGGCCACGTGCAGCCCTCGCCGCAGTTCGGTGTGCGCCTCATGGAGGCCTCATCGGTGCCGGTCGCGACCGGCGAGCTGACGATCGGCGCGCGGGTTTCGGCCGTGTTCGAAATCCGCTGATTTCCATTTTCATCCCGACCTTCACGGCCCCGCCTTGGCGGGGCCTTTTCTTTTGGGGAGACGAACGGAATGCGACGATTGCGGTCAGGTCCGGCGCCGTCCGATGACGGTGACGACGCGCGCACGCGGCAAACGAACCTCACCGACCAGCCCGTGACCGTGCGCACGCTCGTGCGCGTGGTGGCCCTTCTCGCCTCGGTCGCCGCGGGTGCCTGGCTTTTCCTGTTCGACGAGGTGCGCGCGGTTCGCGGGGAGGGGCGCACGCAGCATTTCGCGCTGGTGCGCGAGGCCGATGAGGCGTCGCGCTTCGAGGCCGAACAGCGGGGCCGGCTGGACGACCGGATCGAGCAGATCCGACGCGACGTGACGCGGCTGGCCGTCGATGTCGGGTCGATCGGCTCGCAGGTGCGCCGGATCGGCGAGACGACCGACGCCATCCTGTCCGCGATCGGGGGTGGGCCGCGCCACCCGCGGGGCGGCCCGGAAGATTGAATGGTGGCGGGGCGGATGGCCCGGCGCGCCGGGGCCCGCCTGCCCTTGAAACATCCGGGGTTCGTGGTCAGGGTGTTGTGCGCGCGGCGGACGGATCGCGCGAGCCTCGGGGGCTGCCGCACGGCACATGCTTGAACTGCTGGCGTTCTACTGGCCATTCGCGACCACCGCAGTGGTCGCCGTGACCGCGATCGTACTCGCGGGTTCGGTCATCCTCTACAAGCGCGACGAGAGCGCGGCGATCGCGTGGGTCGGGCTGATCCTGCTGTCGCCCGTGATCGGGTCGATCGCCTACCTGCTGTTCGGCATCAACCGGATCCGGCGGCGCGCCGAGCGCACGCGGCCGCGAGACGGCGGCGGCTTGTCTGCAGGCGGGGAGACCGCCGTGCACAGCGGCGAAGCCGACATGCTCGACCGGCTGATCGACGGGCTTGTGACGCAGGCCGCCGTGCCGGGCAACGCGATCGTCCCCCTGCGTGACGGCGACGAGGTCTATCCCGCGATGATCGCGGCCATCGATGCCGCGGAGCACTCTGTCGCGCTTCAGTCCTACATCTTCAAGAACGATCCGGCGGGCCGCACGTTCGTGGATGCGCTGGCGCGCGCATGTGCGCGCGGCGTGGAGGTGCGCGTGCTGATCGACGGAGTCGGCCAGGTCTATTCCCTTCCCACCATCGTGCCGGCGCTGCGCGAGGCGGACATTCCGTTCGCGCGCTACCTGCATTCGTTCTGGCCGTGGCGCATGCCGTACCTGAACCTGCGCAGCCACCGGAAGGTGCTGGTGGTCGACGGGCGCACCGGCTTCACCGGCGGCATCAACATCTCGCACAACAACATGGTCGGGTCCGCACCGCGGCGCCCCGTGCGCGACTTGCACTTCCGGGTGACGGGTCCGGTTGTTGCCCAGCTGGTGGAGACGTTTGCCGACGACTGGCGCTTCACCACGCGCGAGACGCTCGAAGGCGAATCCTGGTTCCCGGAGCTGACCCGCACGGGCGACGTCCTAGCCCGGGCGATCCCCGCCGGTCCGCACGAGCCGATCGCACGCACGCGCTGGGTGCTGCACGCCGCCATCTCGGAGGCGCGCGAGCGGATCCGAATCCTCACGCCCTATTTCCTGCCCGACGAAATCCTGGTTTCGGCGCTGCGGCTCGCGGCGGTGAAGGGTGTGGTCATCGACATCGTGATCCCCGAACGTAGCAACCTCGTCTTCGTCGATTGGGCGGGTCGGGCCCGGCTGGACGAGCTGTTGGGCGACGGCTGTCGCGTCTGGCTCGCACCCCGTCCGTTCAACCATGCGAAGCTCCTGATGGTGGACGACGACTGGGCGCTCATCGGTTCATCCAACTGGGATACGCGCAGCCTGCGGCTGAACTTCGAGCTCAACGTCGAATGCCGCGACCGCGCGCTGGCGGCAGACCTTGCCGACCTGTTCGAGCACGAGCGGGCGGCGTCGCGGGCATTGACCATCGAGTGGTTGCGCGCGCGGGGGCTGTTTATTCGGTTGCGCGACGGCATCGCCCGGTTGTTTTCTCCCTACCTCTGACACACGGGGAGACTTCCATGGCCGAGAGCGGGATCATCAGCGAAGAGC
>JAYPUG010000343.1:0-2830 GCA_038133965.1 Rhodospirillaceae bacterium
CGACCGTGTAGCTGTTCTGCAGCGCGACCGAAAGCTGGACCACCAGGTCGTTCGCGATCTGGCCCGCGAGGACAGCGGCGAGGTCGTCGCGCGCCGGATCGGACGGATCGGCAGGGCGGATTTCGGCCAGCCGTGCCACGGCGGCGCCGGTGGCGATGCCCTGTTCGACCACGTCACCCTCGCTCGCCTCGAACAGCGGCGCGATAAGGGGCAGCGCGAGGGTAACGCCGTCGCCGGTGCGGTCGAAGGCCTCGGTCCGTTCGAAACGGGCGCCGAACTCGGTTGCCAGCGCCTCGAGGCTTGCGCCGGAGCGTACCCGATCCGCGATTTGTTGTGCCTTTTCGTCCGCCAGCTCGCGCGCGCGTTCGCCGCGCCACGCCGCGATCGCCTGCTCGCGAACCTCGTCGAGCGCAGGAATGCGCGGCGCACGGATCTCGTCCAGGCGCACGACAGCAAAACTGCCGCCGCGGTTCTCGACGATTTCGGCGACGCCCGTCTCGTTGCTTTCGAAGATGCGCGCGACCACGTCGCCGGTCACGATCTCGGGGTCGTTTTCGACCCCGTCCTCGCGCAGGCCGCTCGCCGCGATGCCGTCGATCCGCTCGACGCGCAGGCCGTTCTCGCGCGCGACCTCGTCGAGGCTCGCGCCGCCGGCCAGCCCGTCATCCACATCGTTGAGCACGTCGAAGATGCCGTCGCGCGCCTCCTCGGCGGCCAGCTCGTCGCGCAGCGCCTCACGCACCTCGTTGAAGGGCCGGGTGCGGCCGGGCGCCGACGCGGTAACGCTGACGATGTGCCAGCCCAGCGCGCTCTCGACCGGGGCGCTCAGCGTGCCCGGCGCCGTCGTGAACGCGGCATCCACGAGCTCGGGCAACGGCACGTCGGCGCGGGCGATCGCGCCCAGCTCGACCGGCGGCAGACCGCTGACTTCCTGTGCGGCCTCGGCGAAGGTCTTGCCGCCCTCGACAAGCGCCAGTGCCAGGATCGCGTCGTCACGGTCGAGGAAGTTGGCCTGCGAGACGGTGCGGGTCTCGGGCACCACGAATTCGTCCATGCGCGCCCGGTATTCCTCTTCCAGCTCCTCGAGCGGGATCACGATCCGTTCGGTCAGGATTGCGGGCGTCATGACCGCGACGGTCGCCACGCGGAACTCGGGCGTGCGGAAGCGCTGGCGGTTGGCATCGAAAAAGGACAGAAGGGCTGCCTCGTCGGGCGTCTGTTCGCCGACCGAAGCGTCGAGGGGCACGGTGACGATTTCGGCGATGCGGCGCTCGCCGCGGCGCGCGAACAGCGTGTCGGTCATCGCCTCCGGCGCGTTTGCCGCGTTCTGGATGGTGCCGATGTACTGATTGCGGAGCAGGTCGAGGCGCACGTCGTTGACGAAGGCGCCTTCATCCTGGCCGCTGTGGGTGAGGAAACGCTCGAACTGGGCGCGGCTGAAACGCCCGCCCGGATCCTGGAACTGGGGGAGGCCGCGGATCGCGCTCGACGCGGCGTCGATCGAGGCTCCGATACCCAGATCCTGCGCCGCCTGGTCGAACAGGGTGCGGGTCACGATGTTGGCGATCGTCTGGTCGAGGATGCCGATCTGGACCGCGGTGCGGGCGTCGATCACCTGGCCGTGGCGCTGGCTGGCTTCCTGCACCTGCTGATTGAATTCACGCCCGATCTGGTGGACGGTGAAGGTCGTGTCGCCGATCTCGAGCGCCGCTCCGCCCGAGCGTCCGCCGCCCGAATGGCCGCCGCCCCCGAAATCGGTGCCGAAGAACAGCACGAAGGTCGCTGCCAGCGCGAGGAGGATGGCGCGCATGAACCAGCTTTTTGAGAAATTACGGAGGCCTTCGAGCATGTTTCCGGTTCGCCTGTTGGGGTTTGGTCGCCGCGGGGCCGGCCGCGGGCGGCGCATGATAGTGGCGGTCTTGCGCGCTCACAAGCGTTCCCGGGCGCTGTTCCACATGCCCTGTCTGGCCGCGCGCGAACGCCTGTGCTAGAGCACGCCGAGGCCGATCTAGCGGCCGTGCGAACCCAGTAAAAGCAACAATTTGGTGAAGTTATGGCCGAGCCGCGCACCCTGATCGCCGGGAACTGGAAAATGAACATGCTGGCGGGCGAGGGGGCCGCGCTTGCCGGTGCGGTCGCCGCCGGTTCCGATGGGCTCGCGTGCGAGCTGCTCGTCTGTCCGCCCGCAACGATCCTGCGCACGGTCGTCGAGGCCGTCGCGGGCAGCGCGGTCGCTGTCGGCGCGCAGGATTGCCACGAGGCGGAGAGCGGCGCCTACACCGGCGATATCTCGGCCGCGATGGTCAGCGATACCGGCGCGGGTTACGTGATTCTCGGCCATTCGGAGCGGCGGCACGGGCTGGGCGAAAGCAGCGCGCGCATTCGCGAGAAAACAGCGGCGGCCCATGCACAGGGGCTGGTCGCTATCGTCTGCATCGGCGAGACCGAAGCCGAGCGCGATGCGGGGCAGACCCTCGACGTGCGGTCGGCCCAGATCGACGGCTCGCTTCCCGCCGGTGACGGCGGGTTCGCGGTGAGCGGCGCGGACACGGTGATTGCCTATGAGCCCGTCTGGGCCATCGGCACTGGCCGGACGCCGACGATTGCGGAAGTGGCCGAAGCCCATGCGCATATCAGGGCGCACCTCGCCGCCGGCATGAACGGGGATGCGGGCGCGGTCCGCCTGCTCTATGGCGGGTCGATGAAGCCTGAAAACGCGGGCGATCTTCTCTCGGTCGCGGACGTCAATGGTGGCCTCATCGGCGGCGCGAGCCTCGCTGCGGACAGCTTCCTCGAGATCGCGCGCGCAGCGGGCTGATCCGGTTTGACC
>JAYPUG010000344.1:0-2342 GCA_038133965.1 Rhodospirillaceae bacterium
GCCCTTGAGGAAGGACCGGCGGTCGCCATAGCGCAGGGCAACGACGTCACCGAACGTCGTGGCCGGCGAGGTGTTGGTCGGGGTGTCCTCGGATGCCTCGCAGGCTTCGGCGCGGGTCGCAAACTTGTCGGTGTCGAGAGTCATCAGAGCCTCCACGCGGGGGTTGGGTTGAGTATGCCCGATCGATAACCCGCCGCACGTAATTTGCCGTGACGACCGGGTGACACTTCCATGAATGGCACCGATCGCGGACAAAAAAACGGCAGGACAGAAACCTGCCCTGCCGGGGTTGGCTGCCGCATCGGTTGGGGGTGTCCCGGCAACCAGGGAGGTGGACGTGTCGAACCCCGGTGAACGAAGATCGTGAAGCCGAACGACCAGGGACATGGCCTTGTACGGGCCCGATGTTTCGCCGGGGTGTCCCGACGATGACTTCCCCGTAACAATCCCCGACCGGCTCAGGTCCCGCCCTTGATCTGGGCGTATGCGTCGAGTGCGCGCTGGCGCGCCGCCTTGTGATCGAGAATTGGTGCCGGATAGTCCGCGTCCAGCCGGACACCGGCATCCGCGAGGACGTCATCCGGCGCCACCCAGGGCTTGTGAATCCACTTGTCGGGTAGGCCGGCCAGTTCCGGCACCCATTGCCGCACATACGCGCCACCGGGATCGAACTTCTCGCCCTGGCTGACGGGGTTGAAGATGCGAAAGAAGGGCGCGGCGTCGGCACCGGATCCCGCGACCCACTGCCAGTTCCCCGCATTGTTCGCGAGGTCGGCATCGACCAGCGTGTCCCAGAACCAGGCCTCGCCGGCGCGCCAGTCGATCAGCAGATCCTTCACCAGGAAAGAGCCGGCGACCATGCGCACCCGGTTGTGCATCCAGCCGGTCTGCCAGAGCTCGCGCATGCCGGCATCGACCAGCGGATATCCCGTCCGGCCACGCTGCCATGCCGTCAGGCCCTCCGGGTCGTCGCGCCACTCGAAGGCATCGAAGGCGGGCTTCCAGTTCGCCCGCGCGATATCGGGGAAATGGAACAGCAGATGGTGGTTGAAGTCGCGCCAGGCGAGCTCACGCAGCAGGCTCTCGGCACCGGCCGCGGGCGACCCACCTGCATCCATGACCTCCGCCGCCGCGCACCAGATGCGGTGCGGCGAAATCTCGCCCCAGTGCAGGTGGGGCGACAGGCGGCTGGTGCCCGTGCGGTCGGGGCGGTCGCGGTCGTCGGGATAGTCCGCGACGGCGTTGTCGAGAAACGCCGCCATGCTCGCGCGCGCGGCGTCCTCGCCCACCGACCATGCCTCGCGGATGCCCGCGGCCCAATCGGGCGCGGTCGGTAGCAGCGCCCAATCGTCCAGCGAGTCACCTTTCACGGCAGAAACCGGCGACAAGCGCTCGGGGAGCGTCTCCGGCGGCGGCGGCGCATACTGCGCGCGCAACCGCTTCCAGAACGGTGTGAAAACCTTGTACGGACCGCCCTGCCCTGTCTTCAGCGCCCACGGCTCCATCAACAGCGAACCGTTGAAGCTTTCGGCCACGATGCCGCGTTCCTGCAGCGCAGACTTGATCGCCGTGTCGCGCGCGACCGCACCCGGCTCGTAGCAGCGGTTCCAGAAGGCGGCACCGGCCCCCGTTTCGTCCGCAAGCGTCGCTATCACACGCGCTGCTGCTCCGCGCCGCAGGACGAGCGTGCATCCGCGTGCCGCCAGATCGTCCGCCAGTGCAGAGAGAGAGTGGTGGAGCCACCAGCGCGAGGCCCCGCCCATGGCCCGCATGCCCTCGGTGTCCTCGTCGAGGACAAAGACGGGCACGACGGGCGCGCCGCGTGCGAGTGCGGCCGTCAGCGCCGGGTTGTCGGCGAGGCGCAGATCCTGTCGGAACCAGACGATGGAGGGTGTTGCGGCGGACATTTCGAACCAGTGTAAAAGGAAAGACGTATTTCTTCTAGGTCATGCCGCGCGTTTCGGATCGGGCGCAAGCTGTTCGCGGCGGAACGCGAACAGGCCCGACGGCCGTACGAGGTAGGCCCGGTAGTCGGCGGCGAGCAGGCCCTCGATTGCTGGATCGCGGACGTTCAGCCCGCCCGCATAGACGCCGAAGGCCGGCAGGATCAGCCGGCGGCCGTCGGTCGCGAAACAACGGGCCGTCACGCGCCTGGCACGGGTGCGCACCACCGCCTTGGGGTGGTAGTGCCCGATCAACTCGCCGGCCGGGATCGCCGCTGCATCATCGACATCATGGCGCAACACCACATCGCCGATCCGCGCGCTTTCGGACGCCGCCCCGCCAAGCCCCGAGGGCGGCGCAGGGTCATGATTGCCCGCGATCCAGACCCAGTCCTGCGC
>JAYPUG010000344.1:2352-2796 GCA_038133965.1 Rhodospirillaceae bacterium
GTCCATGCGCGCCTCGCCGGCAACATCGTGCAGCGTGTCGCCGAGACAGAGCAGGCGATCGGGCTTCAATCGCCGGACCAGGGCCTCCAGCCGCCGTAGAGTCTCGGCCGTGTCATAGGGCGGCAGGAGCGCCCGCCCGCGTTCGGCATACGCCGAGCCCTTCTCGAAATGCAGGTCGGCGACCACGAGGTCCCGGCTTTCCGGGAACCAGACGGCACCCGACGGGTCGAGCGCGACAGGCACGCCCGCAATGCGCAGGGAAACGGACTGCGTTGCCGTTTGTGAGTCACGCGGCATCGAAGCCGAACTCCTTGGTACCGGTGTTCTCCATGGCTTCCGAGATAAGGTCTTCGGCCGATTCGCCGAGAAGCTCGTCGATCGCCGCGCCATAGACGCTCTCGCGCCCGATCTCCAGCAGCACCGGCACGGCCAGCGGCGAGACCC
>JAYPUG010000345.1:0-2796 GCA_038133965.1 Rhodospirillaceae bacterium
ATTGCACACCGCAAAGAATCTGGAGCGTCTCGGCACCGAATCCGCGTTCGAGGTGCTCGCGCGCGCCGAGGCCCTCAGGGCCCAGAGCCACGACGTCATCAACCTCGGCATCGGCCAGCCCGACTTCAAGACGCCCGAACACATCGTCGAGGCGGCGATCAAGGCGCTGCGCGACGGGCATCACGGCTACACCCCCGCGCCCGGCATCGTGGCGCTGCGCGAGGCGGTCGCGGCGGACATCGCGCGCACCCGCGGGGGCGTGGAAGTGCGCCCGGAAAACATCGTGTGCGTGCCCGGCGGCAAGGTGACGATGTTCTTCGCGATCCTGATGTTCGGCGAGCCCGGCGCCGAGATCATGTATCCGAACCCCGGCTTCCCGATCTACGAATCCGTGATCAAGTATTCGGGCGCCAAGGCCGTTCCCATTCCCCTGCTCGAGGAAAAGGACTTCTCGTTCGACGCCGAGGAGGTGCTGTCGCTGATCACGCCGGCGACCCGGCTGATGATCATCAACACGCCGGCGAACCCGACCGGCGGTGCGGTTCCCCGCGCCGAGATGGAGAAGCTCGTCGCCGGCCTCGAAGCCCACCCGCACGTCGCGATCCTGTCGGACGAGATCTACGGCCAGATGACCTATGACGGGCACGAGCATGTCAGCCTGTTGAACTATCCGCAGCTGCGCGACCGGCTGATCATGCTCGACGGCTGGTCCAAGACCTATGCCATGACGGGCTGGCGGCTCGGCTATGCCGTGTGGCCTGCGTCGCTCGTCGATGCCGCGACCCGGCTCGCCATCAACTGCCATTCCTGCGTCAATGCTGCGACCCAGTTCGCCGGCATTGCAGCCCTCGAAGGCCCGCAAGACTCGGTCCTCGAAATGGTCCGGGCCTTCGACGAGCGGCGCAAGGTGATCGTCGATCTGCTGAACGGTATCGAGGGTTTCTCGTGCCGCACACCGGTGGGCGCGTTCTATGCCTTCCCGAATATTTCCGGCACCGGTCAGACTGCGCGCCAGGTGCAGGACCGCCTCCTCACGGACGCACACGTCGCGACCGTCGCCGGGACGAGCTTCGGTCACCTGGGTGAGGATTACGTGCGTTTCTCCTACGCCAATTCCGTCGAAAACATCCGGACGGCACTTGGGCGCGTTCAGGAGATTTACGGCTAATTGCCTATAAATTAGGCGTTTCGCCTATTTTTTCATCATTCATGAGATGGCCAGGCAAAACAGACGCAGAAAATATTACGCCGGAACAATGACTTGAGTGGTCGCCGAACATGGCATGGCGCATGCTATCCCCGAAATATCGGCGGTTTCCTTCAAGGGACGCTGTCCGATGGAACACGTCGGAGGCCAACGGGATCCAATGAAGAAAATCGAAGCCATAATCAAACCGTTCAAGCTCGACGAGGTTAAGGAAGCGCTGCACGAAGTGGGGCTCAAGGGCATCACGGTCGTCGAAGCCAAGGGCTTCGGCCGCCAGAAAGGCCACACCGAGCTCTATCGCGGCGCGGAATACGTCGTCGATTTCCTGCCCAAGGTGAAGATCGAGATCGTCCTCGAGGACGACCAGGTCGAACGGGCAATCGAAGCCATCCAGGATGCCGCCCGAACGGGCCGCATCGGCGACGGCAAAATCTTCGTCTCGACGATCGACGAGGCGATCCGGATACGCACCGGCGAACGCGGCGCGGAAGCGGTCTGACGGACAGCGACACCCGCAACCATCGATCACATCCAAGCGAATTTCCGAAAAGACAGGGAGCCTACAAATGTCCGATATCCAGACCGTACTGGACATGATCAAGGAGAACGACGTCGAGTTCGTCGATTTCCGTTTCACCGATCCGCGCGGCAAGTGGCAGCACACCGCGCAGCACGTCTCGACCATCGACGAGGACCTTCTCACGGACGGCATCATGTTCGACGGGTCGTCGATCGCCGGCTGGAAGGCGATCAACGAGTCCGACATGACCTTGATGCCCGACCTGAGCACGGCCGTTATGGATCCGTTCACGGCCCAGCCGCAGCTCATCCTCTTCTGCGATGTGCTCGAGCCCTCGACCGGCGAACCCTACGCCCGCGATCCCCGTTCGACCGCGCGCCTCGCGCTGGCCTACATGGAATCGACGGGCGTCGCCGATACGGCGTTCTTCGGCCCCGAAGCCGAGTTCTTCGTTTTCGATGACGTGCGCTACGAAGTCTCGATGAACCGTTCGTTCTACGAGGTGGACAGCGACGAAGGCCCGTACAATTCGGGCAATGACTTCCCCGAGGGCAACTTCGGTCACCGTCCGGGCGTCAAGGGCGGCTACTTCCCGGTCCCGCCGGTCGACAGCGGCACCGACCTGCGCGCCGAGATGGTCTCGACGATGCTGCAGATGGGCCTGCCGATGGAAAAGCACCATCATGAGGTGGCCCCCAGCCAGCACGAACTCGGCTCGCGGTTCAACACGCTGCTGACCGCAGCCGACCAGATGCAGATCTACAAGTACGTCGTGCACATGGTCGCTGCCCAGTACGGCAAGACGGCGACGTTCATGCCGAAGCCGATCGCGGACGACAACGGGTCGGGCATGCACTGCCACCAGTCGCTGTGGAAGGACGGCAGCGCGCTGTTCGCGGGCTCGGGTTACGCCGACCTGTCGGACAACTGCCTCTACTACATCGGCGGCATCATCAAGCACGCCCGTGCGCTGAACGCATTCACCAACCCGACCACGAATAGCTACAAGCGGCTCGTGCCGGGCTTCGAGGCGCCGGTCCTGCTGGCCTACTCGTCGCGCAACCGTTCG
>JAYPUG010000346.1:0-2792 GCA_038133965.1 Rhodospirillaceae bacterium
TTGAGGTCGAGCGCCAGCGAGCGCTTGTTACGGTGCAGGTTCTGGAAGTCCGAGCCGTGCCGCGAACCGCCCAGCGAGGCACCCCCCTCGACGGCAGGCGGCATCTCGACCTTGATGACGTTCGCCCCCCAGTCGGCGAGCTGACGCACGCAGGTGGGACCCGAACGGACCCGTGTCAGGTCAAGGACGGTAATATGGTCGAGGACCGTGGCGGCAGGCGTGTGGGGCATCTCTCGTGCCTCCCTGGCTAGAGCTTCAGCAGGCGCTTCGCGTTGCCGTTGAGAATCTTCGCCTTGTCTTCGGCGTTGAGATGGACGCGCTCGAACCACTCGACACCTGGCGCGTTGGGTACGAACGGCCAGTCGATCGAGAACAGTATCCGATCGGCGCCCATCTCCTGCAACGAACACAGGAGCGCGGGATCGGAGAAATTGCCGCTGGTGGTGATGTAGAAGTTCCGGCTGAACACCTCGCGGAACTTCAACGGCTTGTTGCCGGGCCGCGACAGCGCGTGGTCGATTCGCCAGAGCAGGAAGGGCAACCCTTCGCCCAGATGTCCGACGATGATCTTCACGTCGGGATATTTCTCCAGTACGCCGGACAGGACGAGGCGGATGCACTGGGTCGCGGTCTCGACCGTGAAACCCCAGCCCGCATTGAGCAATGCCGGGAAGTCCTTGTCATAGGGCGCGTAGTAACGGTCGATCACCGTGCGGTCCGGCATCGCGGGATGCATGTAGAGCGGCACGTCGAGCGCCTGGGCGCGTTCGAACACGGGCCAGAACTTCGGGTCGTCGAAGAAGACGCCGTGGGTCAGCCCGTGGATCATTGCACCCTTCAGGCCGAGCTCCTCGACGCTGCGCGAAAGTTCGTCTGCGCACGCATCGGGATCGGGTGTCGGTAGATTGGCGAAACCGTCGAAACGGTCGGGCCGCTCGGCAATGATGTCGCGCAGGCGGTCGTTCGCCTTGCGCGTGAGCTCTGCAGCATTCGCCGGGTCAAGGCGCTGGGTCGAAGGCGCGCCGTGGGACAGAACCTGGATGTCGATCCCGGCGGCATCCATCTCGGCGATCCGCTCCTCGAATAGGTCTTCCAGCTTCGGGCGCAGCTTCCCGGCACCGCCCGCCAGTTCGGCCTCGGAGTAGGCGGCGATCAGCGCCGGGTCCCAGTAATGTTCCTCGATGGCGATAACCTGCTCGCCGGATTTCGTCGCCATGAACTCCCCCCTGGTCGGAATGAATCGCTGATTTTCAGCTTTCGATCGTAGCGGTCTCCGGCACGCAGGCGCAAAGGCTCATACGCGCGCCAGCGCTCCGGATTCTTTTCTTATAGTCAAAGACAGACGGAACCCCCACAATTGTCACCATGCGGTGCGATGGCGCGATGAAGAAACGCGCACAATGAACCGAACGCACCCACACGACCAGAGACCGATCGCCCGGTCCGTGAGGTCGAAACTTGGGAGAGAAATCCATGATCATCGAACGCGATCTGCCCATCGAGATGGACGACGGCGTCGTCCTGCGTGCCGACGTCTATCGCCCCGACACACGGGCGAAGGTGCCTGTCGTCATGGCCGGTGGGCCCTACGGCAAGGGCGTGAAGTACCAGGAACACTACAAGCCGCTCTGGGACTCGCTTGTAGCGATGCACCCCGACGTCCTGTCGGGTTCCAAGCACCGCTGGCTGACCTGGGAAACGGTCGATCCGGAAATCTGGGTGCCCTGGGGCTATGCCTGCGTGCGCCTGGATTCGCGCGGTGCGGGCCGCTCGCCCGGCTACCTGGACATCTTCTCGCCCCGCGAGACCCAGGATTTCGCCAATGCGATCGAATGGGCGGCGCAGCAGAAATGGTCGAACGGCAAGGTCGGCCTCAACGGCGTGTCTTATTACGCGATCAACCAGTGGCAGGTGGCCGCGCTTCAGCCCAAGGGGCTGGAGGCCATGATCCCGTGGGAAGGCGCCGCCGACCACTACCGTGATTGGGCCCGCCATGGCGGCATCCTCTCGAACAAGTTCATGGAGATCTGGTACCCGCGCCAGGTCGAGGCCGTTCAGCACGGCAACCCGAAGGGTCCGAAGGACCACTGGATGGGCAAGAGCGCCACGGGCGACAAGAAGCTGAGCCCGCGCGAGCTGTGGGAAAACCGCGCCGACACGCTCGAGAACTTCCGCGTGCGCGAGATGGACGACGACTGGTACCGCTCGCGCTCGCCCGACTGGTCGAAGGTGAAGGTGCCGTTCCTGTCGGCCGCCAGCTGGGCCGGGTTCGGCCTGCACCCGCGCGGCAACTTCGAGGCCTACACCCAGGCCGCGTCGCGCCAGAAGTGGCTCGAGGGCCATCCCGGCCGCCACGAAGAGTGGTTCTACCTCGAGTACGGGATGGAGCTGCAGAAGCGCTTCTTCGACTACTTCCTGAAGGGCGAGAAGAACGGCTGGAACCGCGAACCCAAGGTCTGGATCAACCTGCGCCGTCCGTTTACCGACGAGGTCGAGCTGCGCAAGGAAAGCGAATGGCCCCTCAAGGGCACACGCTGGACGAAGTACTATCTGGACGCCGGCGGCAAGGGGAAGATCGACACCGCGAAGCCCAAGGTGAACCGCAAGAAGGAGTTCCGCGCACTCACCCGCGGCATCACGCTCAAGTCTCCGCCCCTCGCCCGCGAGACCGAGTTCACCGGCCCCATGGCCGCGAAGCTCTATGTCTCTTCCACGACGTCGGACTGCGACCTGTTCGTCACGGTCCAGGCATGGTCCGACAAGGGCCGCGAGGTCTATTACCAGGGCACGGT
>JAYPUG010000347.1:0-2791 GCA_038133965.1 Rhodospirillaceae bacterium
ATGCGCCAGCTTCGGCTCGATCCCGACCAGGGTTACAAGAAGTGCGCGCGCGTCGTCGGTGACGTGATGGGCAAGTATCACCCCCATGGAGACCAGGCGATCTACGACGCGCTGGTGCGCCTCGCCCAGGAATTCGCGGTCCGCTACCCGCTGATCGACGGGCAGGGGAACTTCGGCAACATCGACGGCGATAATGCCGCGGCCATGCGCTACACCGAGGCGCGCATGACGGCCGTGGCCCAGGCGCTGCTCGAAGGCCTCGACGACGATGCCGTGGATTTCCGCGATACCTACGACGGCGAGGGCAGCGAGCCGGTCGTCCTGCCGGCCAACTTCCCCAACCTGCTGGCAAACGGCGCGACGGGGATCGCGGTCGGGATGGCGACGAGCATTCCGCCCCACAATGTGGGCGAGATCTGCGATGCGCTGTCGCACCTGCTCAAGTTTCCCAACGCGACCATTGCCAAGCTGGTCGACCTGATTCCGGGCCCGGACCTGCCCACGGGCGGCGTCCTGGTCGAGGACAGGACGGATATCGTCGAGGCCTATGGCAGCGGGCGCGGCAGCTTCCGGATCCGCGCGAAGTGGGAGGAGGAATCACTGGGGCGTGGCCAGTACCAGGTGGTCGTCACCGAGATTCCCTACCAGGTTCAGAAGTCCCGGCTGGTCGAGCGGATCGCCGAGCTGATGCATGCGCGCAAGCTGCCGCTGCTGGGCGACATTCGCGATGAATCCGCCGAGGACATTCGCCTCGTACTGGAGCCCAAGAGCCGGAACGTCACGTCCGAGATGCTGATGGAGAGCCTGTTCCGCAACACCGACATGGAATCGCGGATCGGCCTGAACATGAACGTGCTGGACGGCGAGAATGTGCCGCGGGTGATGAACCTTCGTGAGGTGCTCCAGGCCTACCTGGATCACCGGCACGTCGTTCTGGTGCGGCGGACCAAGTACCGGCTGGAGAAGATCGCCGAGCGGCTCGATGTGTTGCAGGGCTACATGGTGGTCTATCTCAACCTCGACGAGGTGATCGCCGTCATCCGCGAGGAAGACGACCCGCGCGCGGTCATGAAGAAGCGCTGGAAGCTGAACGACGCGCAGGTCGATGCGATCCTGAACATGCGGCTGCGGTCGCTGCGCCGGTTGGAAGAGATTGCCATCCGCGAGGAAATCGAGGGCCTCGAGGCCGAGCAGAAAACACTCAAGGGCCTGCTGCGCGACAAGAAGAAGCGCCTCAAGCATCTCGCCGACGAGGTTGCGGAACTCAAGAAGACGTTCGGCCCGAAGACCGAGATCGGCAAGCGGCGGACCAAGATCGGCGACGCGCCGGTCGCCGTGGCCGTGCCCGTCGAGGCGATGATCGAACGCGAGCCCGTGACGATCGTGTGTTCCGAAAAGGGCTGGGTGCGTGCCATCCGCGGACACAACGTCGAGGCCGGCGATCTCAAGTTCAAGGAAGGCGACAGGGGCAAGTTCATCCTTCCGGCCGAGACCACGGACAAGCTCCTGGTCTTTGCCACGAACGGCAGGTTCTACACGGTCGGCGTGGACAAGCTTCCCGGCGGGCGCGGGCATGGCGAGCCGCTTCGCCTGATGTTCGACCTGCCGAACGATGCCGAGATCGTGGCGCTCGACATCTACCGCGAAGGTACGAAGCTGCTTGTCGCATCAAGCGATGGGCGCGGGTTTGTGATCCCGGTGGACGACGTGGTCGCCCAGACCCGTGGCGGCAAGCAGGTGCTGAATGTGAAGGGCGATGTCGAGGCCGCGGCCTGCGCGCGGGTCACGGGCGACCATGTCGCCGTGCTGGGCCGGAAGCGCAAGATGCTGGTGTTTCCGCTGGCCGAACTGCCCGAGATGTCGCGCGGCCGCGGCGTGAAGCTTCAGAGCTATTCCGGCGATGAGCTGGCCGATGTGGCGACCTTCGCAATGGATGAGGGGCTGACGACACGCACCGGCGACCGGCACCGCACCTTCACGGCCGACGAACTGGCCGACTGGGTCGGTAAACGCGCACAGGCCGGGCGAAAGGTGCCGCGCGGGTTTCCTTCGGCGCCGCGGTTTGCATAGCGCCGAGTTGTGACGGTTCGGCGAAACTGATAACTGTGGCCGGCTCTTTGAGCGGTCGAAACGGAGGCTAACCATGCTGGCAACCGCGGGCGCTTCGCCCACCCTGATCAACGCATTCTGGCCGCGCGAGACCGGCGGCATGTTGCGGCTGGCGGTTCTCGCCGTCGCAGGCACCCTGCTGCTTGCTGTTTCTGCCAAAATCCAGGTGCCGATGTGGCCCGTACCGATGACGATGCAGACCTTCGCCGTTCTGGTCATCGCCATGGCCTATGGCGCGCGGCTGGCCGGTGTGACCGTGCTGCTCTATCTCGCGGAAGGGCTGGTCGGACTGCCGGTCTTTGCCAGCGGCGCCGGGCCGGCCTACATGGTCGGACCGACCGGCGGTTATCTCGTGGGCTTCTTTGCCGCCGCGGTGCTTGTCGGCTGGCTTGCGGAAGGCGGGTGGGACCGTAGCATCGTGATGACTTTCGCGGCGAACCTTGCCGGGACGGCGATTATCTTCGTGCTGGGGGTCGCTTGGCTGTCGACGGTCGTCGGAGGCTTGCCGAAGGCTGTCGAGCTGGGACTGACGCCCTTCATGGTCGGTGCGGTTGTGAAGATCGCACTGGCGGCCGTGCTCCTGCCGCTGCTGTGGAAGATGGCGTCGCGCCGGACGTGACCGGCCGAAGACCCGTATAAACGCAAACGGCCGCCCTCCGAGAGAAGGGCAGCCGTTCTCGTT
>JAYPUG010000348.1:0-2789 GCA_038133965.1 Rhodospirillaceae bacterium
CCGAAGCTTCAGCGCGAAGACGAGCTGGGAATTGCCGTCCATCGGGCTGCGCAGGTTCGAGATCATCAGGTCGCGCAGTTCTGCGCGGCCCGCATCTGTCAGTTCCAGAACATCGTCGGCGGGATCGTCGCCGTCGCCCGTGGGCGTGACCAGCCCTTCGGCGCGCAGCACCTCGATCGACAGCCCCATCATGTCCAGCGACGGGCCGACGATGCGGCTGGCGAAGGCGCGGACCTCGCGCGACAGCTCGGCATAGGTATGCGGCCGGACCGCGAGCGTGCCCAGCATGCAGAGACGGAGTGCCTCCGTCGGGATCAGGGTCTTGTCGCGATACATCCCGTTGCCGCCCGTTACGCCGCGGAACGCAGATTGAGCCGCGTCCACACCTCGGAAAACGCGTCCACGAGGTGGTCCATCATGGCATCGTCGTGCAGCGGGGTCGGCGCGATGCGCAGGCGCTCGGTGCCGCGCGGCACGGTGGGGAAATTGATCGGCTGGACGTAGATGCCGTGGCGGTCGAGAAGCTCGTCGCTGGCGATCTTGCAAAGCCGCGCATCGCCCACGAACACCGGCACGATATGGCTATCGGACGGCATGACCTCCATGCCCGCCTCGGCGAGCCGGCGCTTGAGGGTCGCAGCGCGCTCCTGGTGGCAGATTCGCAGGCCGTTGTCGGCCTTGAGGATGCGGATCGCCGTGCGCGCGCCGGCCGCGACGTGCGGCGGCAGCGATGTCGAGAAGATGAAGCCGGCGCCGTTTGAGCGCACGAAATCGACCAGGCTGGCCGAGGCCGCGATGTAGCCGCCGACATTGCCGAAGGCCTTGCCCAGTGTGCCCTGGACGATGTCGATCCGGTGCATCAGGCCGTCGCGCTCGGCCACACCGGCGCCACGCTCGCCATACATGCCGACGGCATGCACCTCGTCCAGATAGGTTAGCGCGTTGTGGCGCTCGGCGACCTCTACGATCTCGGCGATCGGTGCGATGTCGCCATCCATCGAATAGACGGATTCGAACGCCACCAGCTTGGCCCGGTCGGGCCCCGCGGCCGACAGGATCTCGTCCAGATGTGCCGCGTCGTTGTGGCGGAAGATCGCCTTCTCGGACCGGCCGTGGCGGATGCCCTCGATCATCGAATTGTGGTTGAGCGCGTCGGAGACGACGAGGCACTCGGGCAGCATCGAGGCGAGGGTGGACAGCGCGGTCCAGTTGGCCACGTAGCCCGAGGTGAAGAGCAGCGCGGCTTCCTTGCCGTGCAGGTCGGCCAGTTCCTCTTCCAGCAGCACGTGATAGTGGTTCGTGCCCGAGATGTTCCGCGTGCCGCCGGCACCCGCACCCGACTTGTCGAGCGCCTCGTGCATCGCCGCGAGCACGTCGGGGTGCTGGCCCATGCCCAGATAGTCGTTGGCGCACCACACGACGATATCCTGGGTCTTGCCGCCGACATGGCGCACCGCGCGCGGGAAATCGCCCGAAATCCGCTCGAGTTCGGCGAATTCCCGATAGCGGCCCTCGGTCCGCAACCCGTTGAGGTTATTCGCGAAAAAGCTTTCGTAATCCATCACACGATCCCGCCGGCTCGCCCCGGCGTCCTGCTGCCTGTCTTTTTACACCCGATCGGACGCCATAGGCCATATGCGCCGCGCCGGGGCCGATCCAGGCAAGTGGATGGTCGCTTTGCGATCCGGAGGCGGCAACGGCCAAATTGCCGCACCGCGCCGGATCGGTACGTTGTTGCCGTCAGGCCTCGCAGCCCGGCGGCGGATCGCACGGCTCGGTTCCCAAGTCGGCGGGGATCGAGACCTCGATCAGTTCGAACGTGTCGGACGTGCCCGTCTCGTTGTGGGGCACACCGCCGCCGATGAAGATGGAATCGCCCGGCTCCAGATGCACAGTGCCGTCGGCGAAGGCCAGATCGAGCCATCCGTCGAGCATATAGACGTACTGCCCCTCGCAGATGTGCGTGTGCCAGCCGGTCGGGCGCGTCAGTCCCTGCTTCGCGCGGGTCAGCTGCACCCGCAGCTTGCCGTCCGTCGCGTCGGTGACGCCCATTTCGATGTAGTCGAAGAACTCTCGGCGGCCCGGAACGACATTGGGCTCGTTGCCGCGGTTGACGACGTAGCCCGGATTCTCGTCCGTATCCATTGCAACGGCTTCACTCATGGCATTTCCCCTTTTTCGTCAGGCGTTTTTCGCCCTCGAAACCATGCTAGTGGGCTTGTGGGCGGGCGGCAACGCCGGTCAGACCAGTCCTTCCGCCTGCACATGCTCCCAGGTCTCGTCGAGCGACTTCGCGGCGCGCTCGATCATCACGCCGATCTCGTCTTCGGTGATGATCAGCGGCGGGCACAGCGCGATGGTGTCGGACGGTAGCGCGCGCATGATCAGGCCGTTCGCCTGCGCGCGGGCCATCATGCCCGGCGCCACCTTGGCAGCAGGATCGAAGGTCCCCTTGTTCTCCTTGTCCGGTGTCAGCTCCCAGGCTGCGAACAGGCCAACGCCGCGCACCTCGCCGACCAGCGGGTGGTCCGCGAAGGCCGCCATCTGCTTCTGGAAAGTGCCCATGACCGATCGGACATGCCCTAGCGTGTCGCGCTCCTCGTAGATCGCAAGCGTCTCCAGCGCGACGCGCGCGGACACGGGGTGGCCCGAATAGGTATAGCCCGTGTTCCACATGCCGTACTTGTCGCCGCCGTCGCGCAGCACCTGGTATATCTCGTCGGTCATCATCACCGCGCCGATCGGCAGGTAGGCCGACGACAGCGCCTTGGCGATCGACATCAGGTCCG
>JAYPUG010000349.1:0-2787 GCA_038133965.1 Rhodospirillaceae bacterium
TCATGGCGCGCGTGGACAGCGGCATCGTGCTGCACAATGCCTCGACCCAGTTCGCCGACGGCGGCGAGTTCGGCATGGGTGCGGAAATCGGCATCTCGACCGGCAAGATGCATGCGCGCGGCCCGGTCGGGGCGGAACAGCTCACCAGCTACAAGTACGTCGTGCGCGGCAGCGGGCAGACGCGGCCCTGAACCCCGTGCTCGCACCAATGGCTGTTCGGCACGGGGGTGTCCCGGGACGTCATGCCCGCCGGATCGGGTTGCTGGGCGGCTCGTTCAACCCGGCGCATGACGGGCACCGCTATATCCGCGTCGAGGCGCTGAAGCGGCTCGCCCTCGACGAGGTCTGGTGGGTCGTCTCGCCCCAGAACCCGCTGAAATCCAAAGAGGGCATGGCCGCGCTCGAAGCGCGCCTCGAAAGCGCGCGCGCCGTGGCGCGCCACCCCCGCATCCGTGTGACCGCCATCGAGGCCGAGCTCGGCACCCAATACACGATCGATACGGTCCGGGCGCTGGGGCAGCGCTACCCGCGAACGCGGTTCGTCTGGCTGATGGGGGCGGACAATCTCGTCCAGATCTCGCGGTGGCGCGGATGGACACAAATATTTAACACGGTTCCCATTGCCGTCTTCGCGCGCGATTCATATGATTCGAATGCGTTGTCGGACTTCGCGGCGAATCGCTTCCGAAACGCCCGGATTCCGGCACGCGCGGCAAAGGTCCTTGCCGAGGCGGAACCGCCGGCGTGGGTGTTTTTGCGAATCAGGCCCCATCCCGCGGCGGCGACGAACCTCAGGCAGTCGGGCATGTGGCCCCTGGACCGTTAACGTAGCGGACGGCACCGGCCCGGCCGGAACGTCCCTGGAGGCGCAATTTGATCACGGGGTACGCATCATAGCTCGCACCGGAAAGGCCTCTCCGCGGCCAGCAGCGGAAGACATCCTGGCGCTCGTCGAGACCTCTCTCGACGACGACAAGGCCGACGATATCAAGGTCATCCCCCTCGCCGGAAAATCCGATATCGCCGATTTCATGGTGGTCGCCAGCGGCACGTCGTCACGCCGCCTCGATTCGATCACCCAGCATCTCCTCGAAAGATTGAAGGCAGCCCATGTTCGCGGCGCACACGCCGAGGGCCGGCGTTCGGGCGACTGGGTGCTGATCGATGCCGGCGACGTGGTCGTGCATCTGTTCCGGCCGGACGCGCGCGAGCACTATGCGCTCGAGAAGCTCTGGGAAACCGATTTCAAAGACCGGTCGGCAGCCGAGGCAGTGACGGGTTGATCCCGCCCGCCGGATCCGGCGGGCACCAGATGGGAGCGAGGCGATGCGCATTCACGTCGCCGCGGTGGGCCGTGCGCGCGAGGGTCCGGAAAAGGCGCTCTACAGCCACTATGCGGACCGGGTGACTGCCTGGCCGCTCGATCTCCGCGAAGTCGATCTCAAGAAGAACGTGCCCGCAGGCCGCGAACGCGACGCCGAGGGTGAACTTCTGGCCGCCGTCGTCCCCGACGGTGCGTTTGCCGTGGCCCTGGACGAGGTGGGAAAACCCGTCTCAAGCGCGGAGCTGGCGCAACTGCTCGGCAGACTGCAGGACGACGGCGTCCGCGACATGGTGTTCCTGATCGGCGGCGCCGACGGTCATGGGGCCGCGGTGCGCGCGCGCGCCGACCGGACGATGTCTTTCGGCCGCAACACCTGGCCCCACATGCTGGTTCGTGGCCTCCTGGCGGAACAGATCTATCGCGCACAACAGATTATTGCCGGCCATCCCTATCATCGTGCGTGAGTGTGGCGGGGCGCGTTCGAATCGGGCACAAACACGGGGTTCGAACACTTACACGAGACGCAGGAAGGCACGCGGATGAACCATCTCATCATCACGCGCCACGGGCAGAGCCAGTGGAATCTGGAGAACCGGTTCACCGGCTGGGAGGACGTCGATCTGACCCCGGCCGGCGAGGCGGAAGCACGCAAGGCGGGCGAGTTGATCAAGGATTTTCCGATCGACGCGGTCTTCTCCTCGACCCTCAGGCGTGCGCGCCGCACCGTCGAGATCGCACTCGATTCCGCGGCCGCGTCCGGTGCGGACCTGTCGTCCGTGCGCGACGGTGCCGGGTGGGCGATCGCCGCGCATGACGATCTTCGCGAGCGCCACTATGGCGACCTGGTCGGCCTCAACAAGGCCGAGACGGCCGAGAAGTACGGCGACGAACAGGTGCACCTCTGGCGCCGGGGTTTCGAGGTGCGTCCGCCGGGCGGCGAAAGCCTGGCCGATGTCGTCGAGCGGGTGCGTCCCTGCTACGAAAGCGCCATCGAGCCGCTCATCAAGCAGGGCAAGAACGTTCTCGTGTCAGCGCACGGCAACAGCCTGCGGGCATTGCTGCTGATCCTCGGCGAGTACAGCGCGGAGGAGATTCCCGGCGTGGAACTGCCGACCGGGCGGCCGCTGGTTTTCGATTTCGAGGATGGCCGGAAACAGAAGAGCTACTACCTCGGCGAATAGCCTCCCCATCGGCGGGCGCGCCGTCCTCGCTGTCGGGGCGGCGCTGGCGTTTGCCTGCTTTTCGGGCGTTGTGCTGGCGCAGGATGGTGGTACCGGTGATGTCGAAGACCGTCTCGAGGATGTGCGCGGGGCGATCGAGCGCGACCGTGCCGCATCGGAAGACCTGGCGCGTCAGGCGGAGACGCAGGCCAGTGAACTGGCCTCGCTGCGCGCCGAGTTGCAGGCCGCGGCGCGTGCGGTCCAGTCCCATGAAGCGGCGCTCGACGGGCTCGAGGACGAGAT
>JAYPUG010000350.1:0-1274 GCA_038133965.1 Rhodospirillaceae bacterium
GATCGGTTGCGAACTGGTAGTCGCGATCGACCATCCGGAATTCGCAATTGTGCGTGTGCACGTGATCACCCTCGGCGATGTCCTCGGACGCAAAACCGATGATCTGATCGTACTTGGTCACCTGCTCGCCTTTCGCGATCGCGCGCGTCGCGATCTTGTGGCCGCGGGGGATCGGCGCGCCGGTCGTCAACCCCTCTCCCGGGATGTCAGTTCCGGGCAGGATTTCCGCGCGCGCGACAACGACATTGTCGGCGGCGTTGAGGCGAATGGTCAGGGGAGCGGTGTCGGACATTGCAGAACTCGCGAAGCAGGGGTTGCAGCTAGAACTTGAGAGTGGTTGTGAGATAATCCCACGGGCTGTAGAAGCGAACACCGTCCCGAACCGGGGGCTGAGGCGCCTGGATCTCGAGCCAATGAACGGGGGTGTCCTCGCGCGGGAAGAACGCATGCTGGGCGCCCACGCCGGTCCAGGCGAAGTCACCTTCCTTCAACAGATATTCCTGTCCGTCGAAGACAATGTCCACCTCGCCGCCGAGCACGAAATAGGCCTCCTCGAACGGGTGGTCGTGGTGGTTGCAGATGCCACCCCAGGCAAAACTGATGACGAACATGTTGAAGTGCACGGCACCGAACACATCGTCGATCATCATGCGTTGCGAAAAGCCGTCGAGATCGGGCGTGACGGTCAAGGGCGGTGTGTGTTGACCATAGTCATAGTGACCGAGCATGACATACCTGCGATCGGCCAGGTTGATCGCCTCGGCGCCTGCCGACCAGTCGGCCTGACCGTCAAACCAGGTGTCGCGCCAGCCGCCGGCCGGCTTGGGCTGGGGAGCACACATTTCGACCCACCGCACAGGTTTGTCGCCGGCATTGCGGTAGGCATGCTCGATACCCGTCGGGATCAGCATAAAGTCGCCCGCGACCAACCGGTAGAGCCGCCCGTCTCGCGAAATCTCGACCTCGCCTTCCGTGACATAGAGCCCGGTCTCGTGCGCCTGGATCGTAATCTCGGTCTCACCGCCCGGCACGATCTCGATCATTCCGTAGGAGATGTGCACGGTCTCGTCCGAATGTTCGACGAACGGCGCCCAGCCCAGGCCGGTGGCGTGCCCGTCATATTTCGGATGCGGTGCGAACGCGCCCGCGTCAAACGTCCCGACCTTGTGCATGTCGACCTCCCGGGAAGCAGACTACGACCTTACACGCGGCCCCAACCCCATAGAACCGTCGCGAGAAGACGAACTCTCACGAAAAACCCGCCTTCCGGCGGG
>JAYPUG010000350.1:1284-2773 GCA_038133965.1 Rhodospirillaceae bacterium
CTTGTCCTTGTCGCCGACGATGTCGTAGGCGGCCTGCGCCTCCTTGAAGCGCTCCTCGGCCGCCGCGTCGCCCGGCTTCAGGTCGGGATGGTTCTCCTTGGCGAGCTTGCGGTACGCCTTGCGAATCTCGTCCGCCGAGGCGTCCCTGGCCACGCCAAGGACAATGTAAGGATTCCTGGCCACGATGTCCGTCCGCTCACAACTCCACCCACCAGATGTAGTGCGTTGTTGAGACGTTTGAAGGCCTGGCCGCGATCGACGCCGACCTGGAAAGCAAAAGCCCGCCGGATGGCGGGCCTTCGAAGGGTTGGTAGCGGAGGAGGGACTCGAACCCCCGACACGAGGATTATGATTCCCCTGCTCTAACCAGCTGAGCTACTCCGCCCCGTATCGCGGCTGGGGATATAGGTGGAGCGTTCCCCGCCTGTCAAGCGCGCGGCGGGTTCGTTCGCCGGGCGACGAGACGCCCGGCCCGCAGCGCCAGACGGTTCAACATCGGCTGGCCGCCGCCGGGCACCGAGACGAGTTGGCCGATCACCGGGTCCTCGAACCCGTGGATGTCGATGGTCGCGAACTTGACAATACGCGTCTCGAAGCTTTGCACGCCTGGAATCTCGGCGATGCCGGTCGGCGACCTTCTCGGGCGCGCGCTCGACCCCGGCGAAGACATCGGCGAAGCGGTAGCGCTCGTAATAGGTCCGACCGGTCGTTTCGAGCGCGTCGATCGCGCTGAACGACATCACCAGGACCGCGACACCGGACGCAACCACGAGGGCGATCACCAGGACCTGGCCCTTCAGCCGCCACAGATTCCGAAACAGCTTGCGGTCGAGCGCCCCCATGCCCTTCACCACGCCAGCTCCCGCGCCGGCCGCCGTTGGGTGTTGACCTCTTCCTTGACGATGCGCCCGTCGCCGAACGAGATCACCCGGTCCGCCATCTCGCCAATCCCCCTGTTGTGGGTGATCAGCGCCGTGGTCGTGCCGAGCTCGCGGTTGACCTGCTCGATCGCTTCGAGGACGACGATGCCCGTTGCGCTGTCGAGCGCGCCCGTGGGCTCGTCGCACAACAGGATGTCCGGCCGCTTGGCGATGGCACGGGCGATGGCGACACGCTGCTGCTCGCCTCCCGAGAGTTGGGCCGGGAAGTGGTCGAGCCGGCCCCCCAGCCCGACGATGGCAAGCGCATCGGCCGGCGGAATCGAGACCGGCGCGATCTCGGTGACGAGAGCGACGTTCTCGACCGCCGTCAGGCTCGGAATCAGATTGTAGAACTGGAAGACGAACCCCACATGGTCGCGCCGGAACCTGGTGAGCGCGGCATCGTCGCTCGCGACCAGTTCACGGCCGCGAAAGTAGACATGCCCGTCGGTCGCCTGGTCGAGCCCGCCCAGAATGTTGAGCAGCGTCGACTTGCCGCTTCCCGAGGGGCCGAGCAGGACGACGAGTTCGGATTCGCGCAAATCCAGATCGACCCCACGGAGCGCCCA
>JAYPUG010000351.1:0-2769 GCA_038133965.1 Rhodospirillaceae bacterium
GCCCATGCGAGCTCCGTGGCGCCGCAGGTCGGGCAGATCGCACGCGGATAGAAGATCGCAGCATCGCACGCCCGGCAGCGCTGGTAGCGCAGCTCGCCGGCGGCGCAGCCGTCCCAGAAGGGCTGGGCGTCGGGATCGGGGAGTTCGTCGTCGGCCATCAGATTACTCCAGCCCCAGGATGCAAGTCGAATTGGAGGACAGCACGCCGCCAGTGCCCGAGATGAGCGCCAGCACCGCGTCGGCCACCTGCCGTTCGTCGCATTCGCCGCGCAACTGCCGCACGGCCTCGATGATGAGGAATATGCCGTACTGGCCGGGATGGCAGTAGGACAACCCGCCGCCGTTGGTGTTGAGCGGGAATGCGCCGCCGGGACCGGTTCGCCCGTCAGATATGAACGCGCCGCCTTCGCCCGGCCTGCAGAAGCCCAGGGATTCCAGGGTCAGCAGCACGGTGATGGTGAAGCTGTCGTAGATTTCGACCACGTCCAGTTGGTCGTGGGTGATGCCGGCCATCTCGAAGGCGCGCTTGCCCGATTGCGCGGCCGGGGTGACGGTCAGGTCCGGCATCTCGGATATCTGGGCGTGTGACACGCTTTCGCCCTGGCCGAGAAGCCAGACCGGCGGTTTGTCGAGGGACTTCGCGATCTCGGGACTGACGACGATGGCCGCACCGCCACCGTCGGTGAACAGGCAGCAGTCAAGCCGGTGCAGCGGGGTGGCGATCCAGCCCGAATCCAGCACCTCGTCGCGCGTCAGCGGCTCGCGGCGGTAGGCCTTCGGGTTCATCTGCGCCCATTCACGGGTCGAGACGGCAAGGTCGGCAAGCTGTTCGGAGGTCGTGCCGTACTGCGCGAAGTGGCGCGAGGCGGCCAGCGCATAGGCGCCGACGGGCGTGGGCAGGCCGGAGGGTGCCTCGTACTGGTATCCGAGGTCGCTGCGGATCTGGAAGATATAGCGGTCCTTGCGCGAGCGTTGCGTGGAGCCATAGACGATGGCAGCCACCTTGCACAATCCGGCCTGGATCGCGGCGGCCGCATGCCCCAGGTGGAACTCGAAGGACGAACCGCCGACCATCGTGCTGTCGGCATAGCTGGGCTGGATGCCCAGATACTCCGCGATCTGCAGGCCGGGCAGCCGACCCCAGGCGCCCGAGACGAACAGCCCGTCCACGTCGGTTTTCTCCAGCCCCGCATCCTCGAGCGCGCCTGCCAACGCTTCGGCCTGAAGGGTCAGGACGGTGGCGTCGGGGACCGCACCGAGACGCGATTCCGCGACCCCCGCGATCGCACATGCCTTCTTCAAGCTCAAACCGGTTCCCCCAATCGCAGTCGGCGCGTTCTTCGGCGCGCGTGTCCTTGCCGATTATGTCGATACGGGTTCGTAAGTCCATGTGCCCACCCCCGTCGATCTGGCACGCGGTTTGAAGGGATTTTCAATAAATTGCCACGATGCTGTGGGACAAAGACACGTTGCCGGCCGGGGGAAGCCTGTCGAACGACAACACTGGGTGCGGTGCGGGCCGCCTGGCAACGGGTCCGCTGGGCACCCGAAGGAGAGTGGACCCATGGTCGCACAACTGTTTCCCCCGCTTTACGCCTTCATTTTCGGTGCGATCGCCGCACTGGGCGTCTGGTCGGTCGATCAGAAGCGTCTCAACAAGTTTGCCGCATGGGCCGTCATCGTGACGGCGGGCATGTTCTTCCGGATCGCCGGCCAGCTCTGAACCGCTCGCGCGGTCGTGGCTTGCCGTTTCGGCACGGCTGCCTAGTTTACGGGCAGTCGTTACGGGAGATTGCACATGGGCATGCTGGTGGATGGCCGCTGGACGAACGAGAACGAAGCGAAGAGCAAGACCGACGGGAGCGGACGCTTCCAGCGTGCACAGTCGGGATTCCGAAGCTGGATCACGGCGGACGGATCCGCGGGGCCGAGCGGTGAGGGCGGGTTCACACCCGAGCGCGGACGCTACCATCTCTATGTCGCACTGAATTGCCCCTGGGCCCACCGCACGCTGCTGGCGCGGACCTTCCTGGGGCTGGAAGACGTGATATCGGTGGACAAGACCCTGCCGCGGCGCAAGGACCAGGGTTGGTACTTCGACGCGCACCATGTCGATTCGGTCCTGGGAAAATCCTATCTCCACGAGGTCTATACCGAGGCGGATGCGAGCTGCACCGGTCGGGTCACGGTGCCGGTACTGTGGGACCGTGAGCGTAAGACCATCGTCAACAACGAATCCGCCGAGATTGTGCGCATGTTGGGTGATGCGTTCGCGCCGTTCTCCAACACAGGGCGCGAGCTCTGTCCGGACGACCTGCGCGACGATATCGAGCGCTGGAACGATCTCGTCTATCGCAACGTGAACAACGGGGTGTACCGGGCCGGATTTTCGATGTCGCAGGAGGCCTATGACGAGGCGGTGCGCGAGGTCTTCGCAAACCTCGACCAGCTCGAGGAACACCTCGCCGACAACCGGTATCTTTGCGGTGAGCGTTTCACCGAGGCCGACATCCGGCTGTTCCCGACCCTGATCCGCTTCGATGTGGCGTATTTCGGCGCCTTCAAGTGCAACCTGCGCCGCCTGATCGACTACCCGAACCTGTGGGCCTATACGCGCGAGATCTACCAGATGCCGGGCGTGGCCGAGACGGTCGATCTCGATGTCTACAAGCGCGGCTACTATTCGCCGAGCCCGCAGCGCAATCCCCACGGAATCATTCCCCTGGGGCCGGACATAGATCCCACGCTGCCGCACGGTCGCGGCTAGGA
>JAYPUG010000352.1:0-2752 GCA_038133965.1 Rhodospirillaceae bacterium
CGCCGAGCCGCCGCACCGCTGTTCGCAGATCTATCTCGAGGCGATCCTGCGCGATGCCGCGCTTGCCCGGCCTTCGCTCGACATCCGGTTCTCGCACCGGCTCGAGGCGTTCCGGCGCGCCGACGGCCGCGTGACGGCGCAGGTCCGCGACCTGGAGACCGATACCGGGTACGAGGTGTCGGCAGCTCACCTGGTCGGTGCGGATGGCGGGCGTAGTACGGTGCGCCGCGCGCTTGGCATCCGCTACGAGGGCGAGGGGGGTGTCGTGCGCAGGATGATGGGCGGGGCGATGATGGCCACCCTCTTTCGCGCGCCGCGCGCTGCGGGCTGGCTGACCATCGCGCCCGCCTGGCAATACTGGGTCGTCGCTGCGGACCTGCGGGCGCTGCTCATCTCGGTTGATGGCCGGGACCGGTTCGTCATGCTGACGCGCATTCCCGACGACGTGGACCCCGAGACGATCGACGACCTGGCGCTCCTGGAACAGGCCGCCGGACAGCCGGTTGCCGCCGAGGTCATCCTGCGCCAGCCCTGGACCGCCGGGCACGCGCTGCTCGCGCAATCCTATGGCGGCGACGGGGTCTGGCTCGTGGGCGATGCGGCGCACCTGTTCACGCCGACGGGCGGGCTGGGGATGAACACGGGCATCGACGACGCGGTGAACCTCGCCTGGAAGCTTGCAGGTGATGTCCAGGGCTGGGGCGGGGCGAACCTGCTTGCCACCTACGAGGCCGATCGCCGGCCCGTCGGTGCGCGGAACCTGGCCTTCGCGCGGGGATTCGCGGAATCGATCGGAACCTTCGACGTGGATCCGTGCGTCGAGGCCGACACGCCGGAGGGTGCGGCCGAGCGCGCGCGGCTCGGCGCGCATCTTGCGCACCACAGCCGGAGCGAGATGATCATTCCCGGTATCGCGCTCGGCGTGCGTTACGACGGTTCGTCCCTTGTCTGGGAGGACGGGACGCCGCCGGTGCCCGACCATGCCTATGACTATGTCGCGACGGCGAGGCCCGGACACCGCGCGCCCCATGTCTGGCTTGCTGATGGAGATGCCCTGTGTGACCGGTTCGCCGACGGGTTCACGCTGCTGCGGACCGACCCGGCAACTGACGCGACGCCCATCCTGTCCGCCGCGGAAGGCGTCGGCCTTCCGGTTGCGCCCCTCGACATTGCGGAACCGGCCGTGGCCGAACGTTACGCGGCCGCGCTCACCCTCGTCTTTCCCGACGGGCATGTGGCCTGGCGCGGGGACGCAGCGCCCGGCGATCCGCGCGCGCTGATCGACAGGGTTCGCGGGGCCTGAACCCGGTCAGAGGGCGGCACTGGGACGCGCGGCAACCTCTGCGTGCCAGCGCCGTGCATTCGCCGCGCCATCGGGCAGGGACAGCTTAAGCCAGCCCGCGAACTCCACCGTCACGAACGCCATGATGTCGGCTGCGGAGAAGGCCGCGCCCGCGAGAAACGGCCGGTCGGCCAGCGCATCGTCCAGGACCGCGAAGAACCGTTCCGCGCGCAGCTTGCCACGCTCGCCGAGCGCGGGGATCTGGGCATAGTCGTGCGGACCGGTCAGGGCGCGGTTCTCGAGCCGGGGCGAGGTGTTGCGAAGCGCCTCGCCGACGGCGAGGAAGCCGTCGATCTCCGCGCGCCAGATCCAGTCGGCCACGCCCGCGCGCTCGGCCGCTGTCGTGCCCAGGAGGGCGGGTTCCGGATGGGTTTCCTCCAGGTAGCGCCAGCAGGCCTGGGTCGAGAAGAACCGCTCGCCCGTGTCTGTCTCGAGCACGGGCACGGTGCAGAACGGGTTGATGGCACGGAACGCGTCGCCCAGCTGTTCTTGGGTTCGCAGATCGACCTCGACCGTCTCGATGGCGTCGCCCAGTCCCTTCTCGGCGATGAACATGCGGACGAGGCGGGGGCTGGGCGCGGTCGCGCAGTCGTAGAACTTCATCGTGTCACCCTGTGGTCTCGGCGGTTCGGACCGGCACCTTAGGCAGAAGGCGGTGCAGGGTTCAAACCTACTTCGGTTACTGTGGTCTCTGTAGCCCGGAGTGGCGATCACACGTGTTCGGATTGTTGCGGCCGCGTCGTGATGCCGGGCGTTTCGCGATATTTCGAATGGGCCATGCATGACCTAGAACAGGGTTGGGTGAACTGCGGCAAGACACGTGCTCTTGGTGTACCGTCCGTCCCGTTTCGGGCGAACCCGTGTTCGTGGCCGATGCGCTGCAATGCGATGATGTGAGAAGCAAGGCATGGCAAAGGTGGGAGAGACCCTGAGCGTCGAGGCGCCGGTGGATGTTGTCTGGGGGTTCTTGGTGCGCACCGTTGAGGGACCGCAGGACTTTTGCGGTGGCGTTTACGGCGCAGAGATGTTCGTGCGTGTCGATGGCACGCACGGGCGCACGGTGGCGACCGAGCTGGGCGTACGTACGGAACGGATGCAGTTCGACGATGAAGGCCGCGAGCTGAGCTTCGAGATGATCGACGACACCCCCTGCACCGGGCGGATTGTCGCGCGGGTGTTCGACAACCCCGGAATCGGGAACATGCTGTCCTTCCTCGAATACGAGGTGGAACTTGAGCCCCGGGGCCGAAACGGCGATGCATTTGTCGCCGCGGCGCAGGACGAGGTGCGTGAGACGATGGCGGCCGTGAAGGCGAAGGCCGAGGCCACGCCGCGCTGACCCGCGCACTCTGCCCGGCTGTGCCGGGTGGTTCCAAACCCTTCGGAAAGCAAACGGATTGCCATGCGGTG
>JAYPUG010000353.1:0-2742 GCA_038133965.1 Rhodospirillaceae bacterium
TCGCGGAGTACCTCGACGAGGTCGTGGAACCGCGCCTGCACCCGGAAGACCCGCTGGAGCGGGCCAAGAACCGGGCCTGGACCGACTACGTTCCCACCTTCGCCAGTGCGATGAGTTCGATCCACTACTCCAAATCCAAGGAGGAGATGGAGAAGGCGGTCGCCGACGCGCCGGAGAAACTCGCCAAGATCGAGGGCGCACTCGAGGGCCGCGGCAACGACGGCCCCTACTTCAACGGGCCGGACCTCGCTCTGGTCGATGCGGCCTACGCGCCGTTCCTGCAGCGCCACCTGTTCGTCGACAAGGTTCTCAAGAACTCCATCATCGACGACTACCCGCTGACCAGGGCCTGGGCCGAAACGCTGCTGGCCGACGAGCGGGTGACCAAGGCGGTGCCGGACAATTTCGAGGACGAGTTCATCGCCAGCCTCAAGCGGCGCGGCTGCTACGCGGCGCAGTTCTACGACGCCGAGGCGGCGGAGTAGCGGCAACAGGGAACGGGAGACGCGGACGGTGGCCGAGGACGATTCCAATCCGGGCGGCTATCGCCGCGACGACCCGCGTTACGGACTCTCGGGAAAGGCGCTGGAGGAATACTACCTCGCGCGCCCGACCGAGTGGTTCGTCAAATCCATGTACACGCCGGACGCGATGGACAAGCGCGAGGCGGCGATGGAAGAACACCTCGCCCATGTGCGCAGCTATGCCGACAGGATCCAGTTCGCCGGGCCGCTACTCTCCGACGACGGCCAGACGCCGATCGGCACCATGGCGATCATCCAGCTGCCCGACCGCGCGGCGGTGGAGGAGTTCGTCGCCGGCGACGGCTATGCGAAGGCCGGGATGCTGGAGCCGGCGGAGATCACCCGCTTCGTCAGCTCCAAGCGGCTGACCCAGCACGACCGGAACCCCGACCCGAACCTGCAGATGTTCGTGGCCGAGTGCATCGACGGGCCCGACGCGGCGACCCTGCGGCCGCAGACGGCGGAGGCCCACCACGCCTACCAGGGCTCCATCATCGACCGCTACGTGGCCCACGGCCCGCTGCGCACCGACGACGGCAAGGCGCTGCTGGGCAGCCTGTTCCTCATCGAGGTCGCCGACCGCAACACCGCCGAACTGCTGGTCGCCAACGAGCCGATGACCGACGGGGGCGTGTTCGCCGAGATCCGCATCAACCGCTGGCGCTACGGCAAGTCGATCTCGGGCTAACCGAATGACACGACGCATCGCCATCCTCGGTTCCGGCGCCAACGGCAGCGCCATCGGCGCCGACCTGGTCAACGCCGGGCTCGACGTCAAGCTGATCGACCAGTGGCCGGCCCACATCGAGGCGATGCGGGCGAACGGCCTGACGGTCGAGATGCCCGACGAGACGATCCACACAAAGGTGGACGCGTATCACCTCTGCGATATCGCCACCTTCACCGCACCGATCGACGTGGTGCTGATGCTGTTCAAGGCCTACGACAGCCGCTGGGCCGCCGAACTGATCAAGCCGCACCTGGCCGAGGACGGGGTGCTGGTCGGCGTCCAGAACGGCATGACGGCCGAGACCATCGCCGACGTGGTCGGCGTCGAGCGCACGCTCGGCTGCGTCATCGAGGTCGCATCGGAACTCTACGATCCGGGCCACGTGATTCGGCACTCACCACCCGACAAGGGTTCGTGGTTCGGGCTCGGCACGCTCGACCCGGCCGCCGAGCGCCACCTGGACCCGGTGGCGGAGATCATGCGCCACGCCGGCGCGGTCGACACGTCCGACGACATCATGGCGGCAAAGTGGATGAAGCTGGTCTCGAACTCGATGACCCTGGCCACCACGGCGCTGACGGGCCTGCCCATCGACGAGGCCGAGCGCCTGCCCGGCATGCGCGACCTGATGCTCAAGGCCGGTGCGGAGGCGCTGGCCGGCGGCGAGATCAGGGGCCACCGGATCGAGCCGATCTTCGGCCTGAAGCCCGAGGAGATGGAGAACACCAACCAGCTGCTCGAGCTACTGCACGAGAAGCTGATGTCTTTCACCGTTCCGGGCACCAGGACGACCGTGCTCGCCGATCACATCAAGGGGCGGCGCAGCGAGACTGCTGACGTCAACGGCGCGGTGATGGCGGCGCTGGGCACGCGCGGACGCCAGGCCCCGGCAAACGCCGCAATCGTCGAAGTCACGTCACGCATCGAGCGCGGCGAGCTGGCGCCCGATCCGTCGAACCTCGACCTGATCCGGGAACTGGTGGCGATCTGACAATGCCAAATCGTCACTCCCGCGAAGGCGGGAGTCCATGAACACCTCTGTCCGCCCTGCCTGCTATCGACGTTAATGGATGCCCGCCTGCGCGGGCATGACGCCGGCGAGACCCTACCCGAACGTCGTCCGGCCCTTCATCGCCAGGAACCCCTCGCCGCCCGCGACCCAGACATCCATGGCGTCGTCGCCATCGGGTTTTCCGCACACTGTGAAACTTTCCGTATCGAAGACCGGCCGCATGCCGCGGAATTCGAACCCGGACACCCGGCGATCCGGCCAGGACCGGTCGGCAAGACCGCACATCAGGGTCGCGAGCAGCGGGCCGTGGACCACCAGCCCGCCATACCCCTCGACGCCCGTCGCATAGTCGCGGTCGTAGTGGATGCGGTGGCCGTTGAAGGTGAGTGCGGAATACCGGAACAGTAGCGTCGGATCGGGATCAATCGGCCGGGTGAACTCGGCATCGTCGGGCGCCGGGGGGCGCGGGCCCGCCC
>JAYPUG010000354.1:0-2734 GCA_038133965.1 Rhodospirillaceae bacterium
CGATACCAATAACTTTCGCCATGAGATCCTCGCTCTTTCAGCAGGTTCGACCGGCCCGTGCGGCGCCGTGAAGAACCCCTATTTTTCGCGGTTGCCGGCCCGAAAAGGGGGCCGGGGAGTGTTCGTGGCACATATAGGAAGGGCCCCGCGCCGTTGCAACCGCTATGCGGGCGCGAATTTTCCTGTCATATCAGGCATGAAACGCCCGAATGCCTCCCGCGACGCGGCACATGGCCCCATGATCGTCTCCGCCAGCTACAAGACCGATATTCCCGCGTTCTACGCCAATTGGTTCCGCGCCCGGCGCGAAGCCGGGTCGTGCACGGTGCGCAACCCTTGGAACGGCCGGGATTTCACGGTCTCGCTGGCAGATCGGGACGTGGACGGGTTCGTGTTCTGGACCCGCAACGCGCGGCCCTTTGCGTGCGAACTGGCACGCACGGCGCGAACGCATCCCTTCACCGTCCATTGCACGATCACCGGCTACCCGCGCGCGCTGGAGCGCGCCGTCGCGCCCGCTGAGGGCGCGATTGCCGATTTACATGAAATTTCCTGCCGTTTCGGCCCCGATTGCGCGGTCTGGCGCTACGATCCGGTCACGATCACCGACGAAACGCCGCCGGAATGGCACGTCGCGAACTTCCGGCGGCTTGCCGGCGCACTCGCCGGAGCCACGAACGAGGCGGTGGTGAGCTTTGCGCAGATCTATGCCAAGACGCGGCGCAATCTCGACCGCGCCGCCACAGCCACGGGCAACGGCTGGCGCGACCCGGAACCCGGCGAGAAGGCGGAGTTGCTGGAGGCACTGGACGTAATCTCGCGCGAAAACGCCATGAAACTGACGCTGTGCACCCAGCCCGATCTTGCCGAAACCACCGGCATGGCGGCCGCGCGGTGCATCGACGCCGCCCGCCTCGACCGGGTTGCGGCCCATCTGGGCCATCCGGGCGTCTCGGCACGCACGCGGGGAAACCGGCCCGGCTGCCTGTGCGCCGAGGCTCGCGATATCGGCGCCTACGACACCTGCCCCCACGGTTGCGCCTATTGCTACGCGGTCACCGATCACGACAGCACCCGCCGCCGGCACCGGTCCCACGACCCCTTTGCCGAAAGCCTGACGCAACCACACGCAGGCGAGGCCGAGGGCGCGCGATCGCGACGCCGACCCGGCGGTCCGGCTTCCGAATTGACCCTGTAGAACCGCCTCAGGCGGTCTTATCGACCTGGGCGTCGTCGGCCCCGTCTTCGCCGTCCGCCGTCTTGTCGATGCCGCCCTTGGCGACGCCGACGCGCGCGGGGCGCAGCAACCGGTCCTGCAACCGGTAGCCCGGCTGCATCACCTGGGCGACCGTGCCGTCCGCATACTCCGTGCCCGGCACCTCGAACATCGCCTCGTGCAGGTTGGGGTCGAACGTCTCGCCCAGCGGATCGATGCGCTCGATCTTGTGAGCCGACATGGTCTGGATGAAACCCGACTGCACGGCCACGACCCCTTCGAGCAGGGTGGCGAGCAGCTCGTGCTCGCCGCGCCGCTCCTCGGGAACCGCATCCAGCGCGCGTTCGAGATTGTCGGCCACCGACAGGACGTCGCGCGCGAAGCCCGTCACCGCATACTTGTGTGCATCCTCGATCTGCCGCTCGCCGCGCTTGCGGACGTTCTCCGTCTCGGCCATGGCGCGCAGAAGCTGGTCGCGAAGCTCCGCCACCTGTGCTTCCAGTTCGGCCACGCGTGCATCCCCGCCGTCCGGCGCAGTTTCCGCCGGCGCCTCGGGCGTACCGGTTTCGCCCGCCGCAGGTTCGGCAACCTCGGCCGGCTCCGGGGTTTCCATGTTCTCGTTCTCGTTGCTCGCCATATCTCGTTCCTAGCCCACCAGCCGTCCCACGACCTGTGCCGTGTAATCGACCACGGGGATGATCCGTGCGTAGTTGATGCGTGTCGGGCCGATGACGCCGACCGCACCGATGATCTGTTGTTCGCTGTTGCGGTAGGGCGCCACCACGACCGAACACCCCGCCAGCGAGAACAGGTCGTTCTCCGACCCGATGAAGATCTGGACTCCCTCGCCGCCGCGCGTCGCGTCGAGCAGCCTGACCCAGGATTCCTTGGTCTCGAGCGCGTCATAGAGCGCGCGCACCCGCTCCAGGTCCTCGACCGCCTGCACGTCGTCCAGCAGGCGCTCCGTCCCGCTGACGATCAGCGCCGCCTCGCTGCCCTCGCCCGTCGCCGTCGCCATGCCCGCCTCGACGAGCTTGCGCGTCAGTTCGTCCAGGTCGCGCTGATGGGTTTCCAGTTCGGACGCGAGCTGGCGCTGCGCTTCCTCGATCGTGCGGCCGACCATGCGCGCCGACAGGAAGTTGGTCGCCTCCACCATCGCGGACGCCGGCATACCGACCGGAACTTCGACGATGCGGTTCTCGACGCTGCCGTCTTCGGTGACCAGCACGACCAGCGCGCGTCCGGGCGCCAGCGAGACGAACTCGATGTGGCGCAGCGGCGAATCCTTCTTCGGCGCCACCACCAGGCCCGCGCAGTTGCTGAGGCCGGAGAGAACGCGCGTGGCATCCGACAGGGCCTGCTGGACGCTGCGCCCCTGGGCAACACACTGGGCCTCGATCTCGCTGCGGTCCTCCGTGGTCAGGTGGCCCACCTCGAGCAGCCCGTCCACGAACAGGCGCAGCCCGGCCACGGTCGGAATGCGGCCGGCCGAGGTGTGGGGCGAGAAGAGCAGGCCCG
>JAYPUG010000355.1:0-1714 GCA_038133965.1 Rhodospirillaceae bacterium
TGGCTGCGGCTATTTCCACGTCAACCAGCGCACGGGACTGCGCGTCAGCACGGCGAAGGCGTTCCTGAAGCCCGCGCGCGGCCGCGCCAACCTGACCGTGCTCACCCACGCCGAGGTGGACCGGATCGTGCTGGACGGCAGGCGCGTGACCAGGCTGGAACTGCGCCACAAGGGCGCCGAGGCGTCGGTTGCGATCGCGGGCGAACTGATCCTCTCCGCCGGCTCCGTCGGCAGTCCGCTGATCCTCGAACTGTCGGGTATCGGCAACCCGGATATCCTCGGCGAACACGGGGTCGCGACGGTCCATGCGCTGCCCGGCGTGGGCGAGAACCTGCAGGACCATCTGCAGGTGCGCTGCGCCTACAAAGTGTCGGGCGTGGAAACCCTCAACGAGCGGGCCAACAGCCTGTTCGGCAAGGCCGGCATCGCGCTTGAGTACCTGTTCAAGCGCTCGGGCCCGATGTCGATGGCGCCGTCCCAGCTGGGTGCCTTTGCCAAGTCGGACCCGGCGCTGGAGTTCCCGAACCTGCAGTACCACGTCCAGCCGCTGACGCTGGACCGGTTCGGCGAGCCGCTGCACCCCTTCCCCGCCTTCACCGCCAGCGTCTGCAACCTCAGGCCCGAGAGCCGGGGCTCGGTGCACATCCGCAGCGGCCGTGCGGGCGACAAGCCCTCGATCCGCCCAAACTACCTATCGACCGAGGGCGACCGGCGGGTCGCGGCGGAATCGATCCGGCTCACGCGGCGCATCGTCGCCCGGCCGGCGATGGCGAAGTACGCGCCCGAGGAGTTCAAGCCGGGCCCGGAAATCGACGGCGACGCGGCGCTGGCCAAGGCCGCGGGCGACATCGCGACGACCATCTTCCACCCTGTCGGCACGGCCAAGATGGGCAATGACGATCGCGCCGTGGTCGATGACCGGTTGCGGGTGCACGGGATCGCGGGGCTGCGGGTGGTCGATGCCTCCGTCATGCCGACCATCACCAGCGGCAACACCAACTCGCCGGTCATCATGATCGCCGAGAAGGCCGCGGACATGATCCGCGAGGACCGGCGGGCGGCTGCCGCCGCGGCCTAGACGCCGCCTATCGAACGATCAGCGTGGACCACTCGTCGTGGCGGATACGCGCGTCGAGATGAATGCCCTGTGCGCGGTAGGCCGACAGCACCGCCTGCTCCTGCCTGTGCAACAAGCCCGAGAGGATGACGGGCGCACCCGGCAGGCGTGCCGCCGCGATGGCGGGCGCCAGGCGGACCAGCGGGCGGGCGAGGATATTGGCGAAGATCAGCGCATAGGGGCCGTGGCGGCGCACCGAGCCGCTTTCCAACCCCCGGCTCTCGAACACCCGCACCCGCGCGGCCACGCCGTTCATTCGCGCGTTGATGCGCGCCATGGCAACGGCGGCGGGGTCGACGTCCGAAGCCACGATGGGCCGCGGAAGCGTCTTCGCGGCGGCAACGCCCAGGATCGCCGTACCACAGCCCAGATCGAGGATCGGCCCGGGCGGCAGGGTGGTACGGCAGCGCAAAAGCCCATCCAGCGCCTCCAGGCAGCCACGCGTCGTCCCGTGGTGGCCCGTCCCGAACGCCGTCGCGGCATCGACGCGGACCGGAACGCTTCCCGCGGGCGGCGGATCCATGTGGTCCGAATCGTGGATGTGGAACCGCCCGGCGCGCACCGGCGCGAACTGGGCGCGGTTTTCCGCCAGCCAGT
>JAYPUG010000355.1:1724-2726 GCA_038133965.1 Rhodospirillaceae bacterium
ATGTCGGGCAGCCAGACGACGTGCACCGGCGGCTTCGCAATGTCGGCCGCCTGCGCTGCCGCCGCGACGGCCGCGTCGAGAGCCGCCGCATCCGGCTCCTCGGCCCCGTAGGCGGATATCCGCATTTCCGGCGTGCCTTCGACGGCAAACATGCTCACGGCACCGGAAAACGGCGCAACGGCGTCCGCAAGGGCGTCGGCGGCCGCGGTGGGCACGAACAGTTCGATTTTCCAGACGGCCGTGCCCGACACGCGCGCCTACACCGCGTCGGCCGGTACGACGAAGCTGTCGAGCACCTTCTTCTCGCCCGCCTTCTCGAAGGCGATGGCGAGCTTGTTGGCGTCGATGGCGGTGATCCGCCCGTAGCCGAACTTCTGGTGGAACACCCGCTCGCCGACCGAGAACCCGGCGGGGTCGGCGGTGATCAGCGTGCCCTCGGTGTCGCGTTTCGGTGCGCGCGCCGCGCCGAACCCGCCGCCATAGCTTCCGCTCCCATAGCCGCCACCGTAGCCGAGCGAACGTCCTGCGCCCGATCCGCCGAAGGACGACCCGCCGCCATAGACGCCGGGTTCGCTGTCCACCTCGACATGCTCGGGCGGCAGCTCATCGACGAAACGCGAGGGGATCGCGGACTGCCACTGGCCGTGGACGCGACGGTTGGCGGCGAACAGCACGTTCGCCTCGCGCTTGGCCCGCGTCAGGCCCACATAGGCGAGCCGCCGCTCCTCCTCCAGGCCCGCCAGCCCGTTCTCGTCCATGTTGCGCTGGTGGGGAAACAGCCCCTCCTCCCAGCCCGGCAGGAAGACCGTGTCGAACTCCAGCCCTTTGGCCGCGTGAAGCGTCATGATGTTGATCAGATCGCTGCCCGCCGCCTCGGTATTCTCCATCACCAGCGAGACGTGCTCAAGGAAGCCCGAGAGGTTCTCGAAATCCTCCATGGCGACGATGAGTTCCTTGAGGTTCTCCAGCCGCCCCGGCGCCTCGGGCGACTTGTCGTTCATC
>JAYPUG010000356.1:0-2725 GCA_038133965.1 Rhodospirillaceae bacterium
TTCGAATGGTCGAACAAGAACCTGTTCTATGACGCCTACACGCGGACCGACAGCTACTTCGACAATTCCGACTTGGGCAGCACCGGATTGTTGAAGGACGCGGGCGCAGAAGAGCGCGAAATCCTCGAACGCTTCCGCGGCCGGTTGCCGGAACAGGTCTTCACCGCCGCCTACGAGCCGCCCGCGACCGACGGCTCGGGTGCGCGCGGCATCCGGCAGAACCTCCGCCGGGCTGCAGAGCTTCTCGACGCGGCGGGCTGGACGGTCCGGGACGGCAAGCGGTTCGACGCCGCCGGCACGCCTTTCCAGTTCGAAATCCTGCTGGTCAGCCCCGCCTTCGAGCGCATCGCCCTGCCCTAAAAGCGCAACCTCGAACGCCTCGGGGTCGAGGTCAGCGTCCGTCTGGTCGATGCCGCCCAGTATCGCCGCCGCACCGACGATTTCGACTACGACATGATCGTCGGCGGCTGGGGCCAGTCGGAATCGCCTGGTAACGAACAGCTCGAGTACTGGAGCAGCGAAGCCGCGGCGCGCAACGGTTCGCGCAATTTCATCGGCATCAGTGACCCGGCAATCGATGAGCTGATAGAACTGGTGGTGACCGCGCCCGACCGCCAAAGCCTGATTCAGCGCACCCGCGCGCTCGACCGCGCGCTGCTGTGGGGCTTCTACGTGGTGCCGCACTGGCACATCACGACCGACCGGCTGGCCTACTGGGACCGCTACGGCATCCCCGACGCGATCCCGCGCCAGGGCGTTCAGGGCGACACCTGGTGGATCGACCCGGACAAGGATGCGGCGATCCGGGCCGCACGCGGCCGCTAGCGCCGACCCCGGCCGCCGCGATACTCTCGGCCCATGCTCGCCTATATCGTCCGGCGCCTGCTTCTGATTGTCCCGACCCTGTTCGGGGTCATCCTGCTCAACTTCATCATCGTGCAGGCGGCCCCCGGCGGGCCCGTCGAACAGATGATCGCGCGCATCCAGGGCACGGCCGTCGAGGCGACGGCACGCGTCTCGGGCGGCCTGGGCGATGCGGGCACGCAGGGGCTCGACCAGCTGCAGACCCAGCAGGCGTCCAACTTCGAGTCCAAGTACCGGGGCGCGCGCGGCCTGCCGCCCGAGTTCATCGAGGAACTGGAGCACATGGTCGGCTTCGACAAGCCGCCGCTGGAGCGTTTCCTCCTGATGGTGCGAAATTACCTGTCGTTCGACTTCGGAAAAAGCTTCTTCCAGGACCGGCCCGTGATCGATCTCGTGATCGAGAAGCTTCCGGTTTCGATCACCATCGGTTTCTGGACGACGATCTTCCTCTACGGCATCTCGATTCCGCTCGGGGTGGCCAAGGCGGTGCGCGACGGCACGCGCTTCGACGCCTGGTCGAGCGCGGTCGTGATCTTCGGCAATGCCTTGCCGTCCTTCCTGGTCGCGATCCTGTTCATCCAGCTCTTCGCCAGCGGCAACTTCGTGGACTGGTTTCCGTTGCGCGGGCTCGTGTCCGAAAACTTCGACGAGCTCAGCCTGTTCGGGCAGGCGACCGACTATCTCTGGCACATCGTCCTGCCAATCGGCGCGCTCGTGATCGGCGGGTATGCGGCGATGACGATGCTGACCAAGAACTCCTTCCTCGATCAGATCTCGCAGCAATACGTGATCACGGCGCGCGCCAAGGGGCTCGAGGAACGCCGGGTGCTGTACGGGCACGTCTTCCGCAATGCCATGCTGATCGTGATCTCAGGCTTCCCGGCCGCCTTCATCTCGATCCTGTTCGGCGGCGCGCTGTTCATCGAGATCATCTTCTCGCTCGACGGGCTTGGCCTGCTGGGCTTCGAAGCGGTGCTCAACCGCGACTACCCGATCATGTTCGCAACCCTCTACGTGTTCTCGCTGCTGGGCCTGGTGATTAAGCTCGTCACCGACGTGACCTATGTGCTGGTCGATCCGCGGATCGACTTCGAAAGCCGCGAGGTCTGAGATGTCGGCGGCCGCAGGAACGCTGGGCGGGGACGTGCGCAACGACCGGTTTCGCTGGTTCGCGGTCACGCCGGTCACCGCGCGCCGGCTGGCGAACTTCCGCGCCAACCGGCGCGGTTACTGGTCGATGTGGATCTTCCTGGCGCTGTTCTTCTTCTCGCTGTTCGCGGAATTCATCGCCAACGACAAGCCGCTGATCGTGCGCTTCGACGGCCAGTTCTATGCCCCCATCTTCACGGCCTATCCCGAAACCGTCTTCGGCGGCGATTTCGAGACCGAAGCGGACTACACCGACCCCTTCGTCGTCGAACTTATCCAGGAGAAGGGCTGGCTGGTGATGCCGCTCATCCCCTATTCCTTCGACACGCCGGTCACCGACCTGCCGTCGCCGGCGCCCTCGCCACCCACGGCACCGAACTGGCTCGGCACCGACGACCAGGCCCGTGACGTGGTGGCGCGGCTGATCTACGGGTTCCGCATCTCGGTGCTGTTCGGCGTGACCCTGACGGTCTTTGCAAGCATCGTCGGCGTGATCGCGGGTGCCGTGCAGGGCTACTACGGCGGCTGGATCGACCTGTCATTCCAGCGCTTCATCGAGATCTGGGAGGGCATGCCCTTCCTGTTCGTCCTGCTGATCGTGTCGAGCCTGTTCGTGCCCGGCTTCTGGACCCTGCTGTTCATCATGCTGCTGTTCGGCTGGACCAACCTGGTGGGCGTGGTGCGCGCGGAGTTCCTGCGCGCGCGCAACTTC
>JAYPUG010000357.1:0-2718 GCA_038133965.1 Rhodospirillaceae bacterium
GAGTATGCGTTTGCCTTCGAGACTCATGCCTTGCCCCTACAGCCGTACCGGTTCCTGGAATTCACCCCACTGCCGCTTCAGCGTCGTGACCATCTCGCCGACGGTTGCATAGGCGTGGCAGCAGTCGATGAGGTAGGGCATGAGGTTCTCGTCGTCCTTCGCGGCCGCCGCCTCGAGCGCAGCAAGCGCGGTTTCGGCGGCTGCATCGTCGCGGCTGTCGCGCACCCGCTCGTACTTCTCGATCACACGGGCCGTCGCCTGCGGGTCGAGCTTGAACAGTTCGGCCACACCGTCGTCCTGGTCGTCGCGGCGGAAGTAGTTCTGGCCGACGACGACCGTCTCGCCGTCGTCGATCTTGCGTTTGCGCTCGGCGGCGCGCCGGGCGATGCGGAGCTGCAGCCAGCCGTCCTCGACGGCCTTCTCGACCCCACCATAGGCCTCGATCTCCTCGATCACCTTCATGATCTCGTCTTCCATGCGGTCGGTCAGCCACTCCACGTAGTGACTGCCGCCCAGCGGATCGACGGTGCGCGCGATTCCCGATTCGTGGGCCACGATCTGCTGGGTGCGCACGGCGATCTCGGCCGAGTGTTCGGTCGGAATCTGGTAGGCCTCGTCGAAGGCGGCGGTGAAGATCGACTGGGCGCCGCCCAGCACCGCGGCCATGTTCTCGATCCCGACCCGCACAACGTTGTTGTAGGGCTGGGCGCCGACCAGGGAGGAGCCGCCGCACACGACGCCGAAGCGGAACATCAGGGCCTTGGGGTCCTGGACCCCGTAGCGTTCCTTGAGGAGCTTTGCCCAGAGCCGCCGGCCCGCGCGGAACTTGCAGACTTCTTCGAAGAAATCCATGTGGACGTAGAAGAAGAAGCTCAGGCGGCGGGCGAACCGCTCGACATCGCCGCCGCGGCCGATCAGTTCGTCGATATAAGCGAGACCGTTGGCCAGCGTGTAGCCCATCTCCTCGACGGCCGTGCAGCCCGCGTCGCGCACATGGGCGCCGGCGATCGAAATGGCGTTGAATCGCGGCGTCTGCTCGTTCGAGAACAGGATCGTATCGGCGATCAAGCGCATCGAAGGCCGCACCGGGAAGATCCAGGTCCCGCGCGCGACATATTCCTTCAGGATGTCGTTCTGGATCGTGCCGGTCAGCTTCTCGCGCGGCACGCCCTGCTTGTCGGCGACGGCGCAGTACATGGCATAGATGATCGAGGCCGTGCCGTTGATCGTGAACGATGTGGAGACGCTGCCCAGATCGATGCCGTCGAACAGGATTTCCGCCTCGGCGAGGTTCGACAGGGAAACGCCGACCTTGCCCACTTCCGACTTCGCCATCGGGTCGTTCGGGTCGTAGCCGCACTGGGTCGGCAGGTCGAGTGCGACCGAAAGGCCGGTCTGGCCCTGGTCGAAGAGAAACCGGTAGCGCGCATTCGATTCCTCGGCCGTGCCGAAGCCCGAATACTGGCGGATCGTCCACATCCGGCCGCGGAAGCCGTCCTCGAATATGCCGCGTGTGAACGGGTATTCGCCCGGCATCTCGCCGCTCGGTTCCCCCACCATGTCGGGTGTGACGACGACGGGGACCTCGATGCCCGACGGCGTGTCGGGCGAGGGTTTCGTCGGCGGTTCGCGGCGTTCTGTGCCGCTTTCCTGTGTCTTCGCGGTGGACGAGTCGCTCATATGGATTTACCGAGCATGGGGGTCATCCCTTTTTCGAGGGAAGCACCTTCTCGGCGGCCTCCCAGTGATCGTCGTGGACCCACGTCTTCACAAACATCGCGGTCTCGACTTCATGCATGGCGACGCGGTCATCGCCCCTGCGGTGCGCGTCGCTGACCGCCTTGAAGGCACGCATCGATTGCGGGCGCTGACGACGGATCGGTTCGAGGAACGCCTCTATCGTCTCATCGAACGGCTCCCCCTCGGCACCAACGGCATCATACAGTCCGATCGCGAGGGCATCGGCGGCGGCGAGCATCTCGCTGGTGCTCATCAGGCGCAGGCCACGGGCGCGCCCCACCAGGTCGAGCAGGTCCGGACCGCCGCCCCACGCCGTCGCCAGCGCCAGCCGGCCCTGCACGAAACCGATACGCGCATGCGCCGCGGCAACGCGAAAGTCGCAGGAAACGGCAAGCTCGCCGCCGCCACCCATCGCGTTTCCGTTGAGCGCGGCAATCACCGGCACGGGGAAATCGCGGATCGCGTTGAACGCGTGCTTGGCATCCAAGGCCATCTTCTCGGCCTCGGCCTCGGTGCGCAGACCCGCCAGTTCGCGCAAATCGCCGCCCGCCGCGAAGGATTTCTCGCCGGCGCCGCGCAGCACAGCGGCGACGAGGGTGTCGTCGGACGCGTTGGCGCGAAACGTCTCGCCGATGCCCGCGATCATCGCCAGGCTAAGGGCGTTGTGCTTGTCGGGCCGGTTCAGGGTCACATAGAGGACCCCGTCGCGGGTCTCGGTGTCGATATACTGGGCGCTCATGGCTCGCCGTCCTTTGTGTGACATACTCGGGGGCGAGTCGCCCGTCGGGGCACGCTCAATCCTCGTCCATCTCCGCGGTGCGGTAGATGTAGTTCCCGTCCATGTAGGTCACGAAGAAATCGTGGAACGACATGGGTTCGTATTTCGGTGTGGCGCCCGGTTCCATACAGGACGGAAAGGGATCCGCGACCGTCTCGTCGTTGCAGTTGTAGAAGAAGGTCAGCGCATAGCGGTCCTTC
>JAYPUG010000358.1:0-2714 GCA_038133965.1 Rhodospirillaceae bacterium
AAGCAGCCAAGCCGCAGACATGCCGGCTATGCCGGTGCCAACAACGGCGACGTGCCGGGGAGAGCCGTGAAATGAGTGGTCGAACCCGCCCATGCGGGGCTCCTGCTGTCGTTTCCCGCCGCGCCCCAGCCTTGCCTGCGCGGTTCACGAATGGATACGCTTGGTTCGCGACTATGGATCACCCACGCCGGAAAAAACATGTCAGGGGCGGTGATCCAAGCTTAATCGATTTGCGTAAAAGGGAAGGAATCAGGCTCGCAACGATGGCACCGGCATGGCGCAACTGGCGGAACTGGCCGCACCAAGGGAAATTTCGGGCGTCATCGCGGCGCCCGTGCGGCGATCCTCGCGGGCGGTTCCCCGGCGCCTCGGGGCGGGTCAGGTGAGCGCCCCCGTCGAAATGTCCCCGGAGCGGCTGTCTTCCCTGCTCGTCGCCGTGGGCAAGGATCGCGACCGGGCGGCGTTCGTAACCCTGTTTGAGCATTTCGCGCCGCGGCTTAAATCGTTTTTTATGCGGCAGGGCACGGCGCAGGAGCTTGTCGAGGAAGTGGTTCAGGAAACCATGGTGAATGTCTGGCGGCGGGCCGATACGTTCGATCCGGGCAAGGCATCGCCTTCAACCTGGATTTTCGCCATCGGCCGCAACATGCGGATCGATATCCTGCGCAAGGAGCGCCGGCCGGCCCCCGATCTGTCCGACCCGGCGCTGGCCGCCGAACCGGAGCCGCTGGCGCACGAGCTGATCGCCCGCCGGCAGGATACGGAACGGCTGCGCGCGGCGATGGCCGATCTGCCGGAGGACCAGCGCCTCGTGCTGGCCATGGCCTTCTTCGAGGACAAGCCGCATGTACAGATCGCCGAGGCGCTCTCGCTGCCGCTCGGCACGGTGAAGTCGCGCATAAGGCTGGCCATGGCGCGGCTGCGTTCCAGTATCGGAGAATTTTAATGAGCATTGCCCATCATCCCAGCGACGCCCTGCTGCTGGATTACGGCTCGGGCGCCATGAGCGAAGGCTGGAGCCTAGCGATCGCCACCCATCTCGCGCTTTGCCCCGTCTGCCGGGCGCGGGTCGCAGGGGTAGAGGCCGTCGGCGGCAGCCTGCTGGACATGCTGGCACCGACGCCGCTGGCCTCGAGCACCCTCGACGCGGTGCTTGGCCGGCTGGACGAGGACGCGGCGCTCGACGTTGCGTCGACAGCGTCCGCGCCGGCGGCCGGCCGGCCCCTCCTGCCGGAACCGCTGCGCAGCTATGTCGGCAGCGATGCCGACGGCGTGCCGTGGCAGCGGTTGGGACGCGGCGGCTATCAGTATCTCATACCGCTGCCGGGATTCCAGGTGAGCGCGCGCCTTCTGCGGATCCCCGCCGGGCGGCCGGTGTCGGAGCACGGGCATCGCGGGCTGGAGTTGACGATGGTGCTGTGCGGCGCGTTTTTCGACGTGACGGGCACCTATGCGCGCGGCGACTTGCAGGAGGCCGACGACGACCTGCTGCACCAGCCGCACGCGGTGGACGGAGAGGACTGCATCTGCCTCGCCGTGACGGAAGCGCCGCTGCGCTTCACCAGCCTCGCCGCCCGAATGGTTCAGCCTTTCCTGGGAATCTAGCCTCCGAACGGGCCGCAGGGCCGGTCGGGGAGGGAGTTGGCGGAGGGAGAGGGATTCGAACCCTCGATACGGTTGCCCGCATACACGCTTTCCAAGCGTGCGCCTTCAGCCACTCGGCCACCCCTCCGTACCGGCGCACTGGATAGCCGAAGCGGTGGCGTGATGGCAACTGCCTCGCATTTGGGTCAATTGGACGGGAGCAAGGGTTGAGTCAGACAGCCGGACTGCGGTTAAGTACTCGGACGAACACGTAGAAAACAAAAAAGAAAAACGGAAACGCGGGGCCCGCGGGGCCATGATAGTCGGACGTGTCATTGGCTGGATCCTGATCGTCGCAGCAGTCGCCGTGCTGGTGCGCGACATCATTGCGTGGATCGACACCGGAAACTTCGCCCTGATCGCGGCGGGCCAGCTCTGGTTCAACCTGCATCAGGACAGCCTGCAGATCGCCGAGCCGGCGATCTCGCGTCACATCCCGCTCATCGGCCCGTGGCTGTGGCACCCGGTCATCTCGACCATCCTGACATGGCCGGCGGTGCTCGTGTTCGCGGTCCCGGGCATCCTGCTCGCCCGCGCGTTCCGCAGGCGGCACAAGAAAACCGGGATGTTCAAGGGGTAGCCCACCGTCGGGCCACGTCGCCCGCGGCTACGGGTCGCCCATCCGCAGGGCCTGGATGAAGGCCGACTGCGGAATCTCCACATTGCCGTATTCGCGCATCTTCTTCTTGCCGGCCTTCTGCTTCTCCAGAAGCTTGCGCTTGCGCGTGATGTCGCCGCCGTAGCATTTCGACGTGACGTCCTTGCGCAGCGCGCCCAGCGTCTCGCGCGCGATCACCTTGCCGCCGATGGCGGCCTGCAGCGCCACCTTGAAGAGCTGGCGCGGGATCAGGTCCTTGAGCCGGGAGCAGAGCTGACGGCCCCGCGCCTCGGCCTGCTCGCGGTGGACCACCATCGACAGCGCATCCACCGGGTCGCCGTTGATCAGGATATCGACCTTCACCAGGTCGCCCTCGCGGTAGCCGTCGAGCTCGTAGTCGAAGCTGGCATAGCCGCGGCTGATGGATTTCAGCCGGTCGTAGAAGTCGAACACCACCTCGTTGAGCGGCAGC
>JAYPUG010000359.1:0-275 GCA_038133965.1 Rhodospirillaceae bacterium
CAAAGGTCTGGAAGGTGCGGCGCTCGATACTGGAGACCCAGGGGGGCGAACTGTACGGCGATATGACGAGCTTGATGCTCTATCCGCCAAAGTGGATCGCAGAGAATTCCGACAAACTCGAACGACAGCAGGCTGCGCAGGTGGGCATGCTCGCCCCCGTGCCGGTGATGACCAGCCGCATCGAAGCGGTCCAGGCCTTCGATCGCCGTGATCAGCTTGGTCAGATCTGCACGCCCACGCTTGTCGTGTGCGCGCGTGACGACCGCCAGACGCCA
>JAYPUG010000359.1:285-711 GCA_038133965.1 Rhodospirillaceae bacterium
TACTTTTCCGAAGCGCTGGCCGCAGGGATCCCTGACTCCGAACTTGTCCTTCTCGATTACGGCGGACATGCCTGCTCGCGGACCGTGCCCGACACATTCAATGCGATCATCGACGAATTTCTGGCGCGCAACTTCGCGCAAACCGAGGAGTAGCCAATGGCACACGAAGCAATCATTCCGCCAGGTTCACCGCCCCCGCTCGCGCCCTATTCGCCTGGCGTGAAGGCAGGCAACACCGTCTATGTCTCGGGCATACTGGCGATGGATGCCGACGGCAACACGGTTGGCGAAGGCGACATCCGGGCACAGACGCGCCAGGTGATCGAATCCGTGAAGGCCGTCGTCGAAGCGGCGGGCGGTACGCTCGCCGATGTCGCTTTCAACCAGATATTTCTGGCGGATCTTGGCGATTACGCCGGCATGAAC
>JAYPUG010000359.1:721-2706 GCA_038133965.1 Rhodospirillaceae bacterium
GGTGAGACCGGAGTTCCTGGTCGAGATCTCCTCGACCGCGCATCTGGATTAGCTTTCGGCGTTCCTGCTGCGGCTCTCTGGCGTACGCGTGTTGGCGATTCCCGCCGCGACCAGCGCAGCGATCACGACCAGAATGCCGGCGAGCTGGATCGGCTGGAGGCTCTGGCCGAGAACCACGAAAGCTGCGGTCATCGCCGCGAGTGGCTCGATGTAGGAATACAGGGTCGTCTTCACGGGGCCGATCAAGCGGATGCCGGCGAAGTAGCCAATGACCGCGGCTGTAAAGGTAAAATTGTTGACCACAAATCCCCACCAGGCGGCCTGCGTGGTCGGCAGCGCAAATTCGCCGCGTACGAGGGTGATTGCCAGGAAGGTCAAGGCAGCGGTCGCGACGATGTAGAGTGTCACCCGGCGTGCATCGCCTGTACGGATCACCCGGCTGCTTACGACCGAAACGATGGCCAGCCCGAGCGCGGATATCGCCGCCAGCACGATTCCCCACGGGTCGAGGGCATGGATGCCGACGCCCAGGGCAAGCGCAAGCCCGATGAATGCGGTAATCGCGGCCGCGACTGTTGGCAGGCCCAGACGTTCCCAGCCGAGAATCGCGATCATGAACGATGTGATCAGCGGAAACAGGAAGAAGATGAGAACGGCAAGGGCGAGGGGCATCACCTCGATGGCTGCAAGAAGAGACCAGGAGTAGATAACGGTGACGAAACCCAATGCGCAGGCCGTGAGTCCGTCGCGGCGGGGGAGCAACAGCGGGTTGCCGGACAGCCGAAGCGACACCACCAGCACGAGCGCGGGAAGGAAATAGCGGACGGTCGAAACGGTCAGCGGGTCCGATCCACCCGTGTAGGCGAGACCGGCCAGCGTGTTCGAAAGGGCGAAACAAATACCCACACCGAGGACCAGTGCGATCCCCAGTATCGCGCGCTGCGCGTCCATGACTTGTCTCCGCTCAAGGGGTGGCAATCTAGGCTGGAAATGCATTGGTTCACCACCACGAAGTGTGCTTGCCTGTCGGGACGCGACACCGTTGACGGACTTTGTGGAGAGACGCCATGACTGCCGAACCGCTCATCTATCTCAACGGCGAAATCTCCGAGGCGTCGGATGCGCGCATTTCGCCGTTCGACCGCGGGTTCCTGTGGGGAGACGGGGTTTACGAAGTGACGCCGTGCTTCGGCGACCGGCTGTACCGGCTCGAAGACCATATCGACCGGCTCTACCGCTCGCTCCGCTATGTGCATATCGATCCCGGCATGAGCGAGGGGGAGATGGCCGCGGCGACGGAGGCGCTTCTCGATGCAAACCGGGATCGCCTGGGCGCCAATGCCATGTACCGGGTCGGCCACTGGGTGACGTGTGGCGTTGACGAACCGTCCATGCGGTTTCACGCGGCGAGCCCCGCCACGGTGATGATCTTCTTCCGGCCCGTCGATACGGCTGCGATCGCGCACAACTATACCAACGGCCTCAGGTTCACGGTCTCGTCGGTGCGCCGGAACCCGCCCGAGTGTGTCGAAACGCGCGCCAAGGTCACGAGCAAGATGAATCAGATCCTGGCGGAGATCGATGCGGCGAGCCGCGACGCCCTGCCGCTGATGATGGACGTCAACGGCAACGTCGCCGAAACCTCGGTCGCGAATTTCTTCATCGTGCGCGACGGCGTCGTGTGGACCGCACCGGAGAGAAACATCCTCGAAGGGGTCACGCGCAAGGTCCTGTTCGAACTGTGTGAGCGGCTGTCGATCCCTCTCGTGGAATGCTTTTTCACCCTGTACGACATCGCGCAGGCCGAGGAATTCTTCATCACGTCGAGTGCAATCTGTGCGACACCCGTGGCTTCGGTGGATTCGTTTCGCCCGCGCGAGGCCGTACCTGGGCCGATCACGACCCGGCTGATCGATGCGTTCGCGGCGGACACCGGTTTCGACTTCCGGCACTTGGACACCGCGACCTAGGCTACTCGCGGGAGT
>JAYPUG010000360.1:0-2662 GCA_038133965.1 Rhodospirillaceae bacterium
GAATGGGTCAGCTTGCGACGGCCGAGCAGCGCCCCCTCACCCTCCAGCACGCTCATCACCGCACCGTTGGCTTCGCCCTCCTCGCCATCGGCGGTCAGGACCGCCATGCCGGCGAACAGCGGCACGTGTTCGAAGTAGCGGCCTTCCTCGTCGACCATGTCTGGGACAGGAAGACCATGCTCGCGGCCCAGGTGGAAGTCATCCTCGCCGTGGCTGGGCGCAATGTGCACGAACCCCGTGCCCTGCTCGGTCGTCACAAACCCGGCCGGATAGACCGGCACCTCGTGATCGAAGCCCTTGGCCGCGATCGGATGGGCGCAGACGGTCCCCTCGACCGCCGCCCCCTTCAGCGTGGCAACCGTCTCGTGCGCCTCGATGCCCATGTCGGCGCACGCCGCTTCCAGCAGCGCGGCGGCAAGGACCAGCTCGTCGCCGACCGCGACGCGGCTGTTCTCGGCGACGCCGCGTACCGCGATGCGCACATAGTCGAGCTCGGGTCCCACGGCGATCGCGCGGTTGCCGGGAATGGTCCAGGGCGTCGTCGTCCAGATGACGATGGCCGCGCCCTCGAGCGCGGGGTCCGATGCCACCGTCACCGGGAACCGCACGTAGATCGAGGGCGAGGTGTGCTCCTCGTACTCGACCTCGGCATCGGCCAGCGCGGTCTTCTCGACCACCGACCACAGGACCGGCCGCGCGCCGCGATAGAGGCCGCCGTTCATCGCGAACTTGGCGATCTCGCGCGCGATCCGGGCTTCGGCCTGATAGTTCATCGTCGTGTAGGGGTCGTCCCAGTTGCCGATCACACCGAGGCGCTGGAACTCTTCCGACTGGACGCCAATCCAGTGGTCCGCGAAGTCACGGCATTCCTTGCGGAACTCGACAATCGGCACATCGTCCTTGTTGCGGCCGTCGGCGCGGTAGTTCTCCTCGACCTTCCACTCGATCGGCAGGCCGTGGCAGTCCCAGCCGGGCACGTAGTTCGAATCGCGCCCCATCATCTGCTGGGAGCGGCTGATCACGTCCTTCAGGATCTTGTTCAGCGCATGGCCGATGTGCAGGTGGCCGTTCGCATAGGGCGGGCCGTCATGCAGGATGAACGGTTCGCGCCCCGCCGATTCGGCGCGCTGGCGCGCGAAAAGGTCCATCTCCGCCCAGCGCGCAAGCAGTTCCGGTTCCTTCTTCGGAAGGCCGGCGCGCATCGGAAAATCCGTCTTCGGCAGGAAGACCGTGTCCTTGTAGTCGATGGCCATGTTTTGTTCCCAGACGACCGGGCGGCTTATAGATCGGCTCGCACCCCACGGCAACCGCCGGTCGCGCCGTGTTTTACATATCCTCGCCGATGAAATCCCCCGCCCCGAGCGCGCGGGCCAAGAGGAGCTCGCGGGCCTGGCGGGAATCTTCGGCAATCTGGGCCTTGAGCGCGTCGATCCCGTCGAACTTCATCTCGGGCCTCAGATAGTCAACGAAGGCGACGCGCAGGTACCGGCCGTACAGGTCACCATCGAAATCGAACAGGTTCACCTCAAGCAGAAGGGTCTCGCCGTCCACCGTCGGGCGGACGCCGAGGTTCGCAACGCCGTCGTACCAGCGCATGGCACCGTTCTCGGCCAGCCCGGCGCGGATCGAATACACCCCGCGCGAGGGCCGGATGGCCTCGTCGAGATCGACGTTCGCGGTCGGAAATCCAATGGTGCGGCCGAGCTGGCGGCCGGCCCCCACGCGTCCCTCGACCTCCCAGAGATGGCCGAGCAGGGCTGCGGCACGCTGCGGTTGTCCGTTCTGGAGATACTTGCGGATCAGCGTCGAGGAAAACACCTCGTCCACCTCGTCGCGCGCCGGCTCGACCGTCGTTACCCCGAAGCCGAGCTCCGCTCCGCGCGCCGCCAGGAAGTCGGTGTCGCCCGCGCGGTCTGCCCCAAACTTGAAGTCGTAACCGACAACGATGTGCGCCGCCCCGATCGCTCCGTGCAGGACCTCGTCGATGAATGTGGCGGCCGTGCGGCCGGCGAGCGCCACATCGAAGCGCAGGACAAAGAGTGTCTCGACGCCGAGCGCCTGCAGTTCGCGGACCTTGATGCGAAAGGGCGTGAGCCGGAAGGGTTCGTCGGCGCGCCCGAAATAGCTGCGCGGATGCGGCTCGAAGGTGACCACAGCGAAATCGCGCCCTTCGGCGCGTGCGAGGTCCCGCGCCGTGGCGATCACCTGCTGGTGGCCGCGGTGAAGACCGTCGAAATTGCCGATCGCGGCAACCGCGCCTTTGGCGGAATCCGGCAGGTTCGCGAGATGTCTGTAAATCCGCATCGCCGCGATGTACGCGCCGCCGGGCCGCCAATCAAGTCGGACCCGCCTCTGCGGGCCCGGCGGAGTCAGGCTTCGGCGCGCTTGCGCCGCGGCACCAGGACCTGGGCCTCGCCCGAGATCACGACCGTGTCGCCGACGGTGCAGACCGTCTCGAGCACGACCCGCGCCTTCTCGGGGACCAGTTCCTTGACCGTCGCGCGCGCCGTGACCGTGTCGCCAGGCCGTACAGGTGCGCGGAACTTCAGCGACTGGCTGATATAGACGCAGCCCGGCCCGGGCAGGCGGGTGCCGACAACCGTCGAGATGAAGCTCGACGACAGCATGCCGTGGGCGATAGTGCCCTCGAACATGGTGCGTT
>JAYPUG010000361.1:0-2659 GCA_038133965.1 Rhodospirillaceae bacterium
GGCCTGGGCCGCACGCCCTTCGTCGGGCCGACCATCCGCGACTTCCTGCCCGAACGCCACCTGCTGTCCTATCTTGAGGCGATCCTGCGCGTGTACAACCGGCTCGGGCGCCGCGACAACATGTACAAGGCGCGGATCAAGATTCAGGTCCACGAGACCGGGATCGAGACGTTCACCGAGATGGTGGAGCGCGAGTGGGAAGAAATTCGCGATACCGCGGTAGATCTGCCGCCGGGTGAGAAGAAACGCATCGCCGCATTCTTCTCCCCGCCGCGCTACGACAAGGCCGAGGACGCCGCAGCTGCGCTCGCGCGCCACAAGACCGAGGACACCGGGTTTGCGCGCTGGGTCGAGACGAACGTTGCGCCCCACAAGGCGGACGGCTACGCGATCGCCAATATCTCGCTGAAGCCCATCGGCGGCGTGCCGGGCGATGCGACGGCCGAACAGATGGAAGCGGTCGCGGCGATCGCCGAGCGGTTCAGCCTGTCGGAAATCCGCGTCACCCACGAACAGAACCTGGTGCTGCCCCACGTTCGCCAGGCGGATCTCTACGGTGTCTGGCAGTCGCTCAGGTCGTTCGACCTGCATACCCCGAACCTGGGCCTGGTATCCGATATCATCGCCTGCCCGGGGCTCGACTATTGCGCGCTGGCGAATGCGCGCTCGATCCCGCTGGCCCAGCAGGTCAGCGAGCGGTTCGCCGACCTTGACCGGCAGCACGACATCGGCGAGCTCAAGATCAAGATGTCGGGCTGCATCAACGCATGTGGCCATCACCATGTCGGCCATATCGGCATCCTGGGCGTCGACCGGAAGGGCGAGGAGTACTACCAGCTCACGCTGGGCGGCAGCGGCGCGGAGGACGCCTCGCTCGGTGAAATCGTCGGCCCTGCCATTCCCTATGACAAGGTCGCGGACGCCGTCGAAACACTCGTCGATGCCTATCTCGGCGTTCGCGAGGAAGGCGAGCGGTTCCTCGACACCTACCGCCGGGTCGGCGCCGTCCTGTTCAAGGAGGCCCTCTATGGCGCTCATTAAGAACCGCGTGCTCGCGGACGACACCTGGGTCCATGTCGCGGACGAGACGCCCGTTCCCGCCGAGGAGGGGGCCATCGTCTCGCGTGCGCGCTGGGAGGCGGAACGCGATACCCTGGGCGCGCGCAACGCGCCCATAGGGGTGCGCCTCGATGCCGGCGACGGACCCGAGATCCTCGCCGGGGACATCGGCCGGCTCGATCTGATCGCCGTGCCCTTCGATCACTTCAAGGACGGGCGCGGTTATTCGACGGCGCGCCTTCTGCGCGAACGCCACGGGTTCACCGGCGAGCTGCGCGCGGTGGGCAACGTGCTGCGCGACCAGCTCGCCTTTCTCGAGCGCTGCGGCTTCGACGCTTTCGAGTACGCGGGCAAGCAGGATGCGGAGAAGGCGATCGCCGCGTTCAACGAGATCGGCGCAGTCTACCAGACGGCGGCCGACCGGCGTCTGTCCGCGGCCGCCCTGCGCAATCACCCTTCGAAGGCCTTCGCCAACGGCACCAGCGGCTGACGCCCGTGCGCGGCGGTTCGCGCAAACGAAAACCGGCGCTCCTCCAAGTTCCGGAAGGGCGCCGGTTCGTAACTTCGCCGATGGCGGGCCCGCTTACTCGGGCACCGGCAGTGGCTGGTCGTTCTCGGGGATATTCCAGGCGCGCTGGACGGCCGGACGGTCGAGCATGGTCATGTACCAGCGCCGCACGTTCGGGAACTCGTTGAGATCGATTTCCTGCCAGTTGTGGCGGGCCGCCCAGGGCCAGCACGCCATATCGACGATCGAATAGTCGTCGATGATGAACTCGCGGCCCTCGAGGCGCTCATTGAGCACGCGGTACAGGCGGCGCGCCTCGGTCTCGTAGCGCTCCTTGGCGTAGGGCGCCTTGTCCGGGTTGTAGTGGGTGAAGTGATGGACCTGGCCGAGGATCGGGCCGAACCCGCCCATCTGCCACATCAGCCACTCCATCGAACGCCAGTAGGCGTCGCGGTCCGAGGTGTTCAGGAACTGGCCGTGCTTTTCGGCGAGATAGAGAAGGATCGCACCGGTCTCGAACAGCGGATAATCGTTGTTGTCGCGGTCCACGATCGCCGGAATCTTGTTGTTCGGGCTGATCTTCAGGAACTCGGGGTCGAACTGCTCGTCCTTGCCGATGTTGACCGCGTGGACGTTGTAGTCGATGCCGAGCTCCTCAAGCAGGATCGCCACCTTGCGCCCGTTGGGGGTAAACCACGTGTAGAATTCGATCATTGCGATCTTGCTCCCTTAACTCCGTTGCGCGCGGAAGCTATTGGCCGCCCTGAGGCCGGTCAACCGCCGCACGAGCACAAATTTTGTTCGTCAGACCGAGCGTTTCCAGACGATCACGTTGCGCGTTACGCCATCCGGTCCGAGGCCGGAAAACACCATGCGGCTGCCCTGGTGGTCGATCTCGCGGTTCAGTGCCTGGCCGACCATGTTCGGGTCGAGGGCATGCTGGATGGTGTGCGTGACGGTGTCGCCGTCCATCGCCCAGGTGCCCGCATAGTTGAACTAGCTGGAGAAGGCGTCGGCGCGGTCCTCGTCGCTCGGCCGGTCGGCCGGCAGGTGGCGGCCGTTCCAGCGGTACATCACCGACTGCACGATCAA
>JAYPUG010000362.1:0-2658 GCA_038133965.1 Rhodospirillaceae bacterium
CCCACATACATGCCCTTCACGCCGTACTCGCCGCGCAGGTAGGCCGCACAGGGCAGCACCCGCTTCTTGTCCTTGAGGTAGGACTCGGCCATGGCGATGGCCGAGGAGGCCGGCGCATAGAAGGCCGAGCCGTTGCCCAGCAGGTTGACGATCTCGCCGCCCCCCTGGCGCGTGCGCTGGACGATTTCGTCCAGCCGCTTCTGGGTGGTCCAGCCCATCTTGACCAGATCGGGCAGCGGAATGCCGGCCACCGTCGAGTAGCGGACCGACGGCACCATCGTGTCGCCATGGCCGCCGAGCACGAACGCAGTAACATCCTCCACCGAAACATTGAACTCCTCGGCCAGAAAATAGCGGAAGCGGGCGCTGTCGAGCACGCCGGCCATGCCGACGCACATGTTCGGCTTCAGGCCGGCCGCCTCGCGCAGCACGCCGACCATCACGTCGAGCGGGTTGGTGATGCAGATGACGAAGGCGTTCGGGCAGTACTTCTGGATGCCCGCACCCACGGCTTCCATGACGCCGGTGTTGATCCCGATCAGGTCGTCGCGGCTCATGCCCGGCTTGCGCGGGACACCCGCGGTGACGATCACCACGTCCGCGCCTTTCAGCGCGGAATAGCTGCTGGCGCCGACCATGTTGGAGTCGAAGCCCTCGACCGGCGAGGATTCGACGAGGTCGAGGGCCTTGCCCGCGGGCATGCCCTTGACGATGTCGAACAGGACGACGTCGCCCAGTTCCTTCAGGCCGACGAGGTGCGCAAGCGTGCCGCCGATGTTGCCCGCGCCGATCAGCGCGATCTTGTTCCGTGCCATCTTTTTGCTCTCCACGTGGGAAATTTCTTCGGGTCCGCGCCCCACGAAGGTGCCGGAGGCCGAACCGCATGTTGGCGCGGTGTGTAACGCGAATTTTCGGGCCATTCAAGGCGCGGCCGGGAACGTTATTTGTGCCGTTCGGCCCGCCGCGGCCGGTGCATGGGTCAGGGCTCGTGGGGACTGTCCAGATAGTCCTCGGCCTGCATCTCCATCAGCCGGGAAACCGTGCGCTGGAACTCGAATGCGGTGTCGCCTTCGGGGTACAGCGCGCCGGGCTCGCCGTCGGCCGTGGCGAACAGGTTCACCTTGTGCTCGTACAGCGAATCGACCAGCACGACGAAGCGCTTCGCCGCATCGCGTTCCTTGGCGTCGAGCAGCGGGATGTTGTCGATCATCACCGTGTGGAACTGGTTGGCGATGGTCAGGTAATCCGACGCACCGCGCGGCTTGTGGCACAGCTCTTCGAAGGTGAAGCGCGCGATGCCGCGTGCGGCCTTGTGGGCATGAATCGTGCGCCCCTGGACCTCGATCTCTATGGCTTCGCCGGGCGCATCGTCGGTCAGGGTGGCGAAGGCGGCATCCAGCTTGGCGCTCGCCGCCCGACCGCATGGGATATGCCACACCGGCTCGCCCTTGAGCCGGTCGAGCCGGAAATCCCGGCCCTGGCCGATGTCGAGGACGTCGAGCTTCTCGCAGATCAGGTCGATGAAGGGCAGGAAGCGGTCGCGCTGGAGTCCCCCCTTGTAAAGGTCGCGGGGCGCGACGTTCGATGTCGCCACGACCACGACGCCCTGTTCGAAGAAGGCCTGGAACAGACGGCCGAGGATCATTGCATCGGCGATGTTCACCACGTGGAATTCGTCGAAGCAGAGCAGCCAGCTGTCGTTCGCCACGTCGGCGGCGACCCGCATCAACGGGTCGGCGCGCCTGTCTGTCTTGCGCAACTCGTTCAGGCGCTGCTGGATTTCCAGCATGAAGGCGTGGAAATGCACCCGCCGTTTCCGCGCGACGGGCGCGGTGTCGTAGAACAGGTCCATGAGCATGGATTTGCCGCGTCCCACGGGGCCGTACATGTAGAGGCCCAGCGGCGGCGTTTCCGTGCGCCGCCCCAGCCCGAAGCGATCCTTCCAGCCCGACAGCCAGCCTTCGCTCGCCGGCTGGTAGCCGACGAGGGCGTGGTGCAGGGCCTGAAGCTTTTCGACCGCAAGCCGCTGTGCGGGGTCGGCGAGGATCTCCTCGGCATCGCGCAGCAGGCGGTATGCGTCGAGCGGCGTCGCGGCGGCGTTCGAGCTATCGGCGGCGGCATCGGACATGGCGCGGTTAACTAGGCCAGCGGTCCGCGCCGTGCAAGCCGGGAAGCGGTTCTACTGTGCCGCCGCGGCCACGCTGCCGGCGAACATGGCCTCCATCTCGCGGCGGACCTGAACGGCCTGGCTGGCGCTGTCGATCTCGACGTCGGACCAGCGCACGGGCCGGTCGCACGCGACGTCGTTCTTCAGGCGCACGCCGTGGGCGAGACCGATGGGCAGCCCGCTCGCCGCCAGGCTCGCTTCGGCGGGCATCAGCCGGCCATAGACGGTGTAGCCGCCCTCGCCGTCGAGTTCCTCGCCGGCGGCCAGGTCGCGCTTGGCGGTGGCGACGGCGTCGCCGCGGAACCCGGTGGCTGCCCCGGTCGCCTCGCCGCGCAGGGCGACGCTGGCGACCGAGATGCCGAGTTCCAGCCCGATCAGGTGATAGGGCTTCCACAGCGCCGAATAGCCGCCCGTTGCGTCGGTCACGAGGCCGTACTCGTCGAAGCAGGCGCGCACATAGTCCGTCGGCGCCTCGAACACCACATAAACAC
>JAYPUG010000363.1:0-296 GCA_038133965.1 Rhodospirillaceae bacterium
GTCCGGGCCGGGTCCCGACGGCGATGCGGTTGCGGCGCTGCGCGACGCGCTGGCCGCGACGGATGCGCGGGTGTCGGAACTCGGTGCGGTCCCCGGCGTCGATGCAGAAACGGCCGCACGCATCGCCCAACTCGAGGCAGAAGTCGAAAATGCGGTGCAGCTCGCGGCGACGAACATGCAGGCCATGTCCGGCGGCATCCTTGAATTCGAGGGGCGGCTCGCGGCACTCACCGAACGCGTGGATGGCATCGCGGCGCGGCTGGAAGAGATTTCGGCACTGGTCGGCCGGGTCGGCG
>JAYPUG010000363.1:306-2641 GCA_038133965.1 Rhodospirillaceae bacterium
TTTGGTGGGGGGGCTCGCGGAACTCACCGACGGGGTGGTGGGCAGGGGGGCGGGGGTGTAATATTTTGCGGCCGTGGGGGGGGGGGGGGGCGCGCTCGAGACGGCCAGTGACCGCAATTCCGGGATTCTCGCCGACGCCGTTGCCCTGAGCCTGGCGGCGAGCCAGTTGCGCCGGGCGGTCGAGACCGGTGCGCCCTACCCGGGTGCGCTGGCGACGCTGAAGACATTCACTGTCGACGATCCCGATCTGGCGACCCATCTGGCGGCGCTCGCCGCGGCCGCACAGTCGGGCGTGACGACGCGGGCTGCGCTGACGGCCGGGTTCGCCGACACGATCGCGGCTGTTCTGTCGGCCGTTCCCGACGAGGCCGACACGCTGGAACGCATGCTCGGCCGCTTGCAGGAGGTCGTGCGCGTGCGCCGGATCGGCGGGTCGGTGTCGGGCGATACGCCCGAGGCGGTCGTTGCGCGCGCGGAGTTCCTGCTGGATGCGGGCGACGTGGCCGGTGCGCTCGAGGTGCTTTCCGGGCTTGACGGTGCGGCGGCACGCGCGGCGCAAGGCTGGAGCGCACGGGCGCGCACGCATCTGGATGCTGCGGCGGCGCTCGCGGGGATCGAGGCATATGCGCTGGCGCGGCTGACCGCGGCGGGCAGTGCGCGATGATTCGCAACCTGATCTACCTGGTTGTTGTTGGGGCCGCGGTGGCGGTGGCCGTCTGGCTGGCCGACAGGCCGGGGTCGGTCGTGCTCGAATGGCAAGGCTGGCAGCTCGAGACATCGCTCGGCATCGCGGCACTCGCGGTCGTCGTGGTGGCTGTCGTGGTGGGTCTGCTCTGGGTTTCGTGGAGCTGGCTCGTGCGCCGGCCGCACGAGTGGGGCTTGCGCCGGCAACTGAAGCGGCAGCGCGCGGGGATGGAGGCGCTTGCCGACGGGCTTGTCGCGATCGCCGCAGGTGACTCCGATGCCGCCGCGCGGCATGGCCGGCGCGCCGGAGCTTTGCTTGAACATGCGCCGATGACGCTGCTGCTCGAGGCGCAGACTGCCCAGATTGCCGGGGATGACGAGGCGGCGCGCCGCGCGTTCGAGAAAATGCTCGAGGCGCCGGAAACGGAATTCCTGGGCCTGCGTGGCCTGATCACGGATGCCATGCGCGCGGGCGACGACGGTCGCGCGTTGGCCCATGCGCGCCGCGCCTATGCCCTGAAGCCGCGCACGCCATGGGTGCTCGACACGATGATCGCCCTGCACAGCCGCGCCGGCGAGTGGCGCGAGGCACAGCGTCTGGTCGAGGAATCCCAGAAATCACGGCGGTCGTCCGGGACCGCGGGCCGACGGCAGCAGGCCGCGCTTCTGACCGAGCGGGCGCGGACCGCTCGTGGGGCGGGGAACGCCGCCGAAGCCTATGCGCAGGCCCGCAAGGCCGCGGAACTCGATCCTGCGCTCGCGCCGGCCAACGAACTCGTCGCGCGTCTTGTCGCGGATGACGGGCGCACGCGGCGCGCCCGCAAGATGCTGGAGAAGGCCTGGGCCGAATGCCCGCACCCCGCGCTCGTCGCGGCCTATCTCGACATTGCCGTAGGGGCGGCGGATCCGCTCGACCGTTACAAGGCGGTCGAGATGCTGGTGCGACCGGCGCGCGAACATTCCGAAAGCCGGTTCGCCGTGGCAGAGGCAGCGCTCGATGCCGGGTTGTGGGGCGAGGCGCGCAAGCAACTCGGAACCCTGGTCGAGACAACAGCGACCCCGCGCGTATTCCGGCTCATGGCGCGGCTGGCCGACGAGGATGCCGAGGATGAGAGCCGGGCCGAGGACTGGCTTGAGAGGGCTGCCCAGGCGGATGCAGACAGCGCGTGGGTGTGTGGCGATTGCGGGACTGTCGCGGACGACTGGTCGGCGGTGTGCGGGCATTGCGGCGCTTTCGCGACGCTGAATTGGACGCAACCGCCGCGCGTGCATCGCGCTGTCGTGGCTCCGGCTGCGGATCGCGATCCTCAGGTGTCTGGCGACGCCTGACATGTATGGGACGTCGCACTTTTGTGCGGGTTCGGCGGTATTCGGCATTTTTCCGATTAATTAACCAAATCGGCGTTCAATCGTACTCCCGCCCGGTGTTTCCGGGCCGCGAGCCATACGACTGTCGCCGATGCCCGAATCGCCCCTGTTCCAGAAGAACCTGATCTTCCTCGAAACGGCATTTCCGCCGCTTGCGGCGCTGGCGCGCCGGTCGAACGACACCCTGACCCGCCCCGTGTTCGGCGAAGACGGGCTGGCAAATGACATCGATCTGGGCGACAGCTGCCTCTACAACCGACCGGCCGCCGAATTTGCGGCTGAA
>JAYPUG010000364.1:0-386 GCA_038133965.1 Rhodospirillaceae bacterium
TCGCCGACATCCGCACGGTGATGAGCGAGATGGGCAAGGCGATGATGGGCACCGGTGAGGCCGATGGCGAGAAGCGGGCGATCGAGGCCGCGGAATCGGCGATCAGCAACCCGCTGCTCGACGACATGTCGATGAAGGGCGCCCGGGGCGTGCTGATCAACATCACCGGCGGCATGGACATGACCCTGTTCGAGGTCGACGAGGCCGCGAACCGGATCCGCGAGGAAGTGGATGCCGATGCCAATATCATCTTCGGCTCGACCTTCGACGAGAAGCTCGATGGGCGGATGCGGGTATCGGTAGTGGCGACTGGCATCGCGGCCGAGGGGCTGGCGGCGAAACCGCGTCCGCAGATGACGCTGGTCTCCAGCCGTCCGAAGCAGGAA
>JAYPUG010000364.1:396-2632 GCA_038133965.1 Rhodospirillaceae bacterium
CTTCGGTTCGACCTTCGACGAGAAGCTCGAGGGCCTGATGCGGGTCTCGATCGTGGCCACCGGCATCGACGTCAACGCCGACGCTCAGCCGCGCACGCCGATGATCTCGCTCGTCCACGACGCCGACCAGTCGAAGGCGAAGACGGTCGAGGAGGCACCTGCGGAGGAAAACGCCACGAAGGCCATCGAGGCGGAGCCCGCGCCTGTTGCGGAAACGCCGGCTCCCGCACAGGCTGAGATGCCGGTCGCGGCAAAGCCCGAGGCACCGGCCGAAAAGCCCGCCGAGAAGCCGGTCCCCGCATCGGCCTTCATTCCGCCCAAGCCGGTCGCGGCCGAGCGCAAGCCTGCGCCCGCGCCCGAACAGCGCCGGGCGGATGCGTTCGCTGAAGCGGCAATGACCAATGCCGGTGCCCAGTCCGAGCGCCGTCGTGGCCGCAGCCTCTTCCAGAAGGTGACCGGCGCAGTGAACCGGGCCATCGCGGAAGAACAGCCTGCACCCGCGGCCCCGGCTCCCGTCCAGCGGCGCGAGCCGGTCGCGGCGGCAGCCGCCATGCCGGCGGCGATGCCTGCGGCCGAAGCAGCCCCGGCCGTCGCCGAGGTGCCCGTCATGCCCGAACCGGCGCCCGCAGCCCTGCCGGAACCGGTCATCGAGGCGGTGGCGGAACCTGTGGTCGAGGCGGTGACGGAGACGATCGCCGAACCCGTCGCGGAAGCGGTCGTCGAACCGGCCCCGCAGCCCGAACTGCCGGCCGCGCCCGCACCGGCGCAGCAGACCTTGGCCGATATCGAGCCTGCCCAGCCGAGCACGCCCTCGCGTGACGAGGAGGACATGCTCGAAATCCCGGCCTTCCTGCGGCGTCAGGCCAACTGATCAGGGGTGTTACGGGAAGCCGCGGATTCCTCCAGTTTTCCGCGGCTTCCCGCCCTGTAACATTGTGTAACAAAGAGTGATTTGAGACGGCATCAGTTCAGTTGATACACCCCGTTATCGTTAATGTTTCGCAATTGCGAACTCATCGTCCGTGACCTGCTCGGACGATCACAATGAAAAGAAACCGGAAATGACCGACCACCCGAACCCGGACAGCGTGATGCAGCATACGCTCAAGAGCGAGATCGGCTGCAGCGGCACCGGCCTGCACTCCGGTGAGACGGTTTCCATCGTCCTGCACCCGGCCCCGGCCGATACGGGTATCGTCTTCCGCCGGACCGACCTGGACGGTCCGGACAATGAAATTCCCGCCCTCGTGGAGAATGTGGTCGATGCCACGCTCTGCACGACACTGGGCAATGACAAGGGTGTCACGGTCGCCACGGTCGAGCACCTTCTTGCCGCGCTCGCCGGCTGCCTGATCGACAATGTCTATGTCGATGTCGACGGTCCGGAACTTCCGATCATGGATGGAAGCGCCGCCCCGTTCGTCTTCCTGATCGAATGCGCGGGCATCGTGACCCAGGATCGCTCGCGCCGCTTCATCGAGGTCCTCAAGCGCGTTGACGTTTCCATCGACGGCCGCGAGGCCTCGCTTTCGCCGGGCAGCGGATTTTCCGTCGGCTTCCAGATCGACTTCGACTCCGATGCGATCGGCCGCCAGGACCTGAGCGTCCAGCTCGTCAACGGCACCTTCAAGGGCGAAATTTCCCGGGCACGCACCTTCGGCTTCGCCGAGGAGGTCGATCAGCTGCGCCGCATGGGCCTTGCGCGTGGCGGCAGCCTGGAGAATGCCGTTGTCGTCCGCGGCAGTGAAATCCTGAACGACGAGGGGCTGCGCTACGAGAACGAGTTCGTGCGCCACAAGATCCTCGACTGCGTGGGTGATCTCTACCTCGCCGGCGCACAGATTTCCGGCCACTTCCAGGGCTATCGCTCGGGCCACGCGATGAATCACGCGATCGTCCGCGCCCTGTTTGCCGATCCGTCGGCCTGGCGTTACACGGATGCCGCCGAGTTCGACGAAATGCCGGAACCCCTCGCCGCAACCGGCTGATTACACCTCCCTTTACCCAACTCCAACGGGCCGGCAACACCGGCCCGTATTGCTGTGAATCCGGCCCGCCGATGGTATAATCACGCGAGCGACAGACGGGCCTGTCCGTACCGCTGCGCACGACCGGAACACCATCTCGAACCGCTGGAAGCGATGATGAAACGGACCGCCGAACGTCCCCGCCAATATCGGGCTTTCGCCTTCGCACTCATCGGTGCGGTGGCTCTGGCTGCGTGTTCGGGCGACGA
>JAYPUG010000365.1:0-2604 GCA_038133965.1 Rhodospirillaceae bacterium
CGAACCCCCGTCGTAAGCTTGGAAGGCTTCTGCTCTACCATTGAGCTACACCCGCTGAATTCGTGTGCGTCGTCCCGTTTCAAGGGACACCCGGTCCCTTCGTTCGCATTGCGTGCCGGAAGCGGGGTGGTGGAGGGGGTTGGATTCGAACCAACGTAGGCGTAGCCAACGGATTTACAGTCCGCCCCTTTTAACCGCTCAGGCACCCCTCCTTCAGCCGCTTGCATGTAGCCAACAGCAAACGCGCCGAACGCTCGAAAGCGCCGGCCCGTGCGCGCCAATATGTTGATTTCGGCTGTCGTGTCAACTGCCAATCGCAGGATTCTCGGTAAATACAGCCGCTTGTGACGCTTCTGCTTAAGCTCCGATTTTCGCCACGCACGATTGCAGTCGCGCATGCGATGGCCTAAGAGCGCGAACCATGGCGCGAAACCGAAACCAGCGAAACCGGCCGCCGCGCGGCAACCGGCATGCGCGCAAGCCCGCACAGCGCGACGGCGCGGTTTGGATATATGGTACGCACGCCGTCCTGGCCGCCCTCGCAAATCCGGCGCGCCGCTGCGAACGCATTCTCGCGGCGGACCCCGAAGTCATTGAGGCCGCTCAAGAAATGGCCGGCGCGCGCGAAACCCCGCCGGGAATCGAAAAGGTCTCGCGCGACGATCTTGCCGCCCTTCTCCCGCCCGGCGCGGTTCATCAGAACATCGCACTCCTGGCGGAACCGCTTGAGGATCCGGGCCTCCCGGCCGCAATCGACGATGCCCTGGCGTGCGAACGACCGATGATCGTCGTCCTCGACCAGGTCACCGATCCGCAGAATGTGGGAGCGATAATGCGATCCGCCGCCGCGTTCGGTGCGACGGCCGTGATCGTGCAGGACCGGCACGCGCCGCCCGTGACCGGCGCACTGGCGAAGGCCGCATCCGGCGGCCTCGAAACCGTCGCGCTGGTGCGCGAGACAAACCTTGCACGCACAATCGGCGAGTTGAAGTCCCACGGCTTCTGGTGCATCGGGCTCGCGGGCGAGGCCGAGACCACGCTTGCGGACGCCCGGGCGCGGGGGCCCGTGGCGCTGGTGCTCGGCGCGGAAGGCGCAGGTCTGCGCCGCCTCGTCCGGGAAGCGTGCGACGCCCTTGCGCGCATTCCGCAAACCGGCGGCGTGGAAAGCCTGAACGTCTCGAATGCGGCGGCCGTGGCGCTCTATGAGCTCACGCAGCCGCACGAAACTCCGATCTAGTCTGGTCCGGCTGCTTCGGTCGGCCCGTTGGCGTCACATCTGCAATGACGGACCAAGGAGCGATAGCGGAATAAAGCTTTACTGTTGTCCGGCTGCCGCCTCGCGGGCGTTTCGTTCGACCCAACGAGTCTCGAATTCCTCGACCGTGAGGAACCCGTCACCATCCACGTCGAAGTGAACAAAGACGCGATTTGCGCCCGCGAACTCTGAACGGGCGATTTTCCCGTCGCCGTCGCCATCGACTTTCGCGATCATTTGACGAGCGGTAAGTCCTCGCGGGCCCACCATCTCGTCGGCATTTGCCTCGCCGCCCGGTCCCGGCGAGCGTGACACCTGATTCTGGAAGAAAGTACGGATCAGGCGGGCGACCTGCTGCCCATGATCCTTCAGACTGTGATCCCCGCCCTTGAAATAGTGGGCCGTCACCCGCGCGCCGGCATCCCGGAATATCGCCTCGACATTCGTGGGCGACATTGACGAATTGAACCTGATGAGTTCGTCGTTCGTACCGGCAAGAATCAGGATAGGGCTGCTGCTGCCCGACACGATCGACCTTAGCCTGACCGCATCATCCTCGCCGTTGATCCAGGCACCGGAAACGATCGCACCGGCGCGTATCTGGGATTGCGCAGCCATATCCCGAATAAACGAACCGCCCATCGAAAAGCCCTGGGCGATGAAGGCCTGCCGCGGGAAACCGAACCTTTCGGAAACCTGGTCCATGATCGCAAGCAGGTCGGCTTCAACGGTCTGCCGCTTGCGTTCGTTGTTCCGCAAATAGATCGTGGATTCGGCACCCAACGCCTCGCTGTGCCGTTCCAGGTAGTAGGGAACCACGGCAAGCACGCCACGCTTGGCAAAGTTCTCGGCAGGACGGAATTCCCGCTGACCGACGTCGCCCGACCCGGACAGGAGCAGGACTGCGCGTTTGGCCTGTGCGCCGTCCGGTGTAAAGATGATCGTGCGCGTACCATTCTCCGTCCCGAGCGACATTTCGAGACGATCGGCCAAAGCATCACTGAACGCACCTGCAGACACCGCAACCAGTGCGGTCGCCGCAAGCCAATGGCGAAGGTCAAACCGCATTCATTTCCATCTGTTTGCCTACCGCGTGACCTGTCCCCCACCCCGGACTGCCAACCACATGACATTCAGGGGGCAAAGCACTGTGTTCCGGCCTCTTGCGATATTACCCCGCAGGAGCGAACCGGTGCCACCGCCGAGCGGTCGGGGCAACACCCGCACTGCCGATCTGCGAACCACGAACGGGCTGGACGTGCTCGCAGCCACACGCCTATTGTCCGCCGCGCACAAGCATTCAGGACGCCGGCTTAGCTCAGTTGGTAGAGCGGCTGATTTGTAATCAG
>JAYPUG010000366.1:0-2603 GCA_038133965.1 Rhodospirillaceae bacterium
CTGCTGCAGGCCGTCGATCACCGCACCCGCGAACAGGTCGCAATAAAGCTGGATCGCGCGCATGGCGTCGTCGTTGCCCGGGACCGGCATATCGACCGAGCTCGGATCGGAGTTGGAATCCACCACACCGATGACCGGGATGCCCAGCTTCTTGGCCTCAGCGATGGCGATGTCTTCCTTGTTGGTGTCGATGATGACCACCAGGTCCGGGCGTCCGCCCATCTCCTTGATGCCGCCCAGCGCCATCTCCAGCTTGTCGCGCCGGCGCGTCAGGTTCAGCAGCTCCTTCTTGGTCAGCCCGTGGACCGCCTCGCTCGAAAGCTGCTCGTCGAGATCGCGCAGGGTCTTGATCGAGTGCGAGATCGTCTTCCAGTTGGTCAGCATGCCGCCGAGCCAGCGCTGGTTGACGTAGTACTGGCCGCACTTGCGCGCCGATTCCGCGACGATGTCGCTCGCCGCGCGCTTGGTGCCGACGAAGAGCACGCGCCCGCCGTTGGACGCCACCTCGCGCACCGCGTTCAGCGCCGCATAGAGCATCGGCACCGTCTGCTGCAGGTCGAGGATGTGCACGCCGTTGCGCGCACCGAAGATGAACGGCTCCATCTTCGGATTCCAGCGCCGGGTGTTGTGACCGAAATGGACGCCAGCTTCCAGAAGCTGACGCATCGTGAACGTCGGGACCGCCATGGGTCTCTCCTTTACCGGTTGTGCCTCCGCAGACTGCCGCCCCTCGGGGGCACCGGATCGACGGGCGGGGCTGTCTGTCCGCCTGCCGCAGGTCTGCGTGTGGATTTAAGTCCCCGCCAACGCGAGAACGGGCGGGTGATACCCGCTTGGGGCAGGCAATTCAAGGGGTTAAACGACGAAAGGGCCCTACCCCTTCTTGTACTCGATCTCGAGCGCGATCAGCGGCGTGTCGCTGAGCACCGTCACATTGTGCTCGAAGCCGTCGCCCACGTCGTAGAAGGTCGCCACACCCTGCTTCGAAGCCATCGAGGTGGGCGCATCGCCGTCGCCGCGCTCGATCTGCACCTCGCTATCACCGAAGTGGTAGCCGACATAGTTGTGTTCGTGGCGATGCCATCCCGAAGACTGGCCCTTGGCGATATTGTGGAACGTGATCCGGGTCGTCTCGTTATCGACCAGGACCTCGTAATGGCCCTGTTTCTCGGGCGGGACCTCGGCACGGGTCCGTTCCTCCATCTTCTTCGACATGGCGCGGCCTCAGCTCTTGTATTCGATCTCCATCACCCGGATATCGACATCGCCCACATTGGTGGCATTGTGCTCGACTGGCGCCTTGATCGCGACCGCCGTGCCCGGCACGTAGTGCACGTCGCGCTCCGACCCGTCGGCGTGCTCCATGTGCAACTGGCCTTCCGACTGCTGGATGGTGACGTAGTCGAAATCGTGCAGGTGCCAGCCGGTCTGCTGACCGGGCTTGATGTGCCACTGGGTGATGCGGGTCTTCTCGTCTTCGAAAACCAGCTCGAAGTGACCGATTTCGCGGTCGGCCGCCTCGGCCTTGGTGCGTTCCATGAGCTTCGTGGACATTCTCAATCCTCCGTTGAACTTTTCCGATACTACAACGGCAGAACTCGCCTGCGTAGGCGGAAATCGCGGCTCAGTGTTGCAGTTCAGTCGCCGTTTGGCAGCCGAAAGAACTCTATCCGGCAGGTCACCGGGCCCTCGAGCCGCAGCCTGTGGGGCGCTTCGGGCAGGATCGCGCGGGTCTCGCCCGTCGAAACAAAGGTCTCGGCCCCGTCCACCAGATCGACGAACCAGACCCCGCCCCCGAGCACCCGAAGCAATCCCCAGCGGCCCGGGGCGAGCGAGTGCTCCTCGAGCAGGGCCGCCGGCAATGTCTCCTCGGTGAATGTGTCCGTCCCGCCCCTGTGGACCAGGCCGTCCGGCAGATCCGGGGGCGCTGCGCCCGCCAACTAAAGTTCCCGGACGTCGGCAACGCCGGGAATCGCGCGCATCGCGGCGCGCAGCTGGGGCGTGCAGACGTATCTTCCGTCCAGGCGTACGATAACGTCGCGTCCGCCGTCGGGGATCACCAGGCTGATGCGCCCGTTCCCGTCCCGGCCGCCGTCGGGCGTGGCTTCGCGCTCGATCAGGCTCTTGAGCGAGGGCAGCGGCTCGCCATCCTCGACCCAGATCCGGATCGCCACCGGCGCGCTCGCCGCCGCGGCCTCGAGATCGCGCACGCTCTGGACCGTCAGGCGCAGCTGGCCCTCCTCGACCCGCGCGGCCGTCTGGGAATGCCTCAACCGCAAGGCCGACTGAAGGACCGGGACAGCCTCCGAGGCACGTCCGTCCGCCAATAGCGCCATCCCGTAAGAGGCATTCTGTTCGCCCCGGTACTTTGCCGCAGCAAGCAGGTTGAAGCCCACCGTCAGCACCGCCAGCACGAGCCCGACCGACACGACCCGGTGCAGTCGCGCCCCCCCCGAGCAAAATGCCAGCAACGCCACGCCGGCGAGGAGCGCGAGCAAGGGAGTCATCTCGAGCTGATAGCGATTGGACAAGCCGTAGAACAGGCAGAGCAGCAGTGCGGTCGGCACAAGGTGGACAACTGCCGTGAGCGCGAACGTGTGGAC
>JAYPUG010000367.1:0-2599 GCA_038133965.1 Rhodospirillaceae bacterium
CGAACCGCTGGCGCTGGCCGCCCGAGAGCACGCCGCCGGCCTCGCCGATCTGGGTCTCGTAGCCCTCGGACAGGCCGAGGATCATCTCGTGGACATCGGCAAGCTGGGCCGCCTCGATCACCTGCGCGTCTTCGGCCTCGCCCATGCGCGCGATGTTCTCCTTCACCGTGCCGCCCAGCAGTTCGACGTCCTGCGGCAGGTAGCCGACATAGGCCATCCGGTCGACATCGCGCCACGCCGTCATGTCCACGCCATCGAGCCGGATATGACCTGATGTCGGCGTCCAGCTTCCGACAAGAAGACGGGCCAATGTCGTCTTCCCCGCTGCCGAGGGTCCAATCAGCCCGAGCGCCTCGCCGGGCTGCAGCGTGAAATTGACCCCGTTGATAATCGGTTCCGTTCGTCCGGGCACACCGAAGGTAACATTCTCCACCGCCAGCTTCCCCTGGGGTGGCGGAAACTCCGTACCGTCGGCTCCGCGCACTCCCAACGCGACAAGCTGCTTGAGCCGATCGTAGGCCCCCTGGGCCGCAACCATGCCTTTCCAGGCGCCGATCGCCTGCTCCACCGGCGCAAGTGCCCGCCCCATGATGATCGAAGATGCGATCATCGCGCCCGGCGTGATCTCCTGCTGTACGGCGAGGAAGGCGCCCGTCCCCAGAACGCCGAGTTGAATGACGAAACGCAGGAACTTGGCTGCCGCCGAAATCGCCCCGCCGCGCTTGCTGGCCAGTGCCTGCAGCGCAATCATCCGACCATTGTCCTGGTTCCAGCGATTGATCAGGTTCGGCAGCACACCCATGGCCGAGATCATGTCGGCGTTGCGCACGGCCGTTTCGGCCCGATGCGTGGTGCGCTGAGTTTCCGCGCCAGCCTGCGCGAGCGGTTCCCGCGTCGCGAGCTCGTTCATAAGCGCCAAGCCGAACAGGATGAGCGCCCCGACCGTCGCAATCCATCCGAGCATCGGATGCACGAAAAAGATGACCGCCAGAAAGACAGGCATCCACGGTGCATCGAGCACCGCAAAGACCCCCGGCCCCGTCAGGAAGGTCCGAACGGTTTCGAGATCGCGCAGACCGCGCACCGACGGGTCGTTGGACTGGCTGAGCGCACTCGTCACGCTCGAACCGAGGATCGCTCCGCCAAGCTTCCGGCTCATCCAGCTCGAAAGGCCTATCATGACATAGGTCCGGACGCCTTCGAGCGCGGCAAGTGTCAGCAGGCTGACGATCGCAATCGTCGTCAGGACAAGCAGCGTGTCGATGTTTCCACTGCCAAGCACCTGGAAGTCATTACTCCCGTATGCCGCTTCCAGACTGGGCTACCAAGCCGACAATCGAATTTCGGACAGGCCGCGTTAAGGTTAAGCGCCCCAAAAACCGATGTAGTCAGTTCGAGAATTTCTCAATCTGCATGTCGCAAAATGCGGATTCGAGAAACGAAGTGCGACTCTTTCCGCATGCCCGATCGGTCTCAGCCGAATGGCGTCACTCCGGACCCGGAACGTAATTTTATTTCGCGGATCATGGCCACAAATCACACTGTTTCGATCATTCGACAACCCGCCGCACCAGCGGGTTCCGAACAAAAAATCGGGCATAATCCTCGACAACCCTTAACACTCTGAAAATTCGCCGTTTTTTAATCCTTGATGCGTCAGAATGTCCGTCACGTAACCGGAGAACCCGGCTACGCCTGACGAAAGGAGACTGACATGTTTCGGACAATGAGCCTCACCGCTGGGCTGGTCCTGTCAGTCGTTGCAGGCAGCAACGTTGCAGAAGCAGCCCAGCCCAACCCGTCGTGCACCGATCGCGCCACTGCGCTTTCGCACCTCGAGAGCAAGTACCAGGAAGCGCCGGTCGCAATCGGCCTCGCCAGAAATGGCGGCGTGATAGAGGTCCTCGCCAACGAAAGCGGCGGAACCTGGTCGATCATTCTTATGATGCCTGACGGCACGGCCTGCATGGTCGCGGCCGGAGAGCATTGGGAACCGGTGCAGCCGATCAAGGCGGGCGCGCGAATCTAGCCAAATCGCACGGAAATCCGCCCTTCAGCGCGTGTATCCACGCAAACTGTCGTGGATGACCCGATCGCCAGTGCTGATTGCGAGCCTGCGAACCGTGCCGGCGTTCAGCTCAAGCACCGCACGAACGCGGGTCCGCGATGAAATGATCTCGCGCGAAAACGGAACCGTGTTCTCGGCAATCCTGACGATCGTGCCGTCAGCTGCAATGAACAGCATGTCGAGTGGCAGGGCTGTATTTGCCATCCACATGGTCTGAACGCGGTCACGCGTTTCCAGGAACAACATCCCGGCGTCGGGTGCCATTTCTTCACGAAACATGAGGCCGCGCGCCCGCTGTTCGGGCGTTTCCGCCAGTTCAATGTTGAACTGGTACACCCCGGACCGTGCCTCGATGACCAGCGCCGAATGCTCGAATTGCACGGGCGCTTGGGCGTGCCCGTAGGAAGTCAGCATCACTGAGGGAGCGATTAGAAACGTGATGGATATGAACTTAAGTATATTTTTATACAATCGCATAACTAGTTATTCTCTCTATCTACATGAATTTTATGCGCGCGCGCCACGAGGTCT
>JAYPUG010000368.1:0-2595 GCA_038133965.1 Rhodospirillaceae bacterium
CTCGTCGTCTGGCCGCTCGCCATCCCGCTGATCGGCGCCGCCCTCGCGATCGCGTTCTGGGGGCGTGCGCACGCCCAGAGTGCGATCGGGCTGATCGCCATCACCCTGCAGTTCGTGGCAAGCGTGGCCCTATTGAGCCATGTCTGGGCGAACGGGCCCATCGCCATGGCGATGGGCGGATGGCCCGCCCCGTTCGGGATCGCGTTCGCCGCCGACACGCTTAGCGCGGGCCTCACCGTCGCCGCCAGCGCCGTCGCCCTGGCGATTTTGGTCTATGGTCTCGCCGATACCGGCATCGAGCACCGGCGGGCCGGGATAATTCCGCTGCTGCTTGCGCTGATGATGGGCGTCGCCGGGGCCTTCCTCACCGCCGACATCTTCAATCTCTATGTCTGGTTCGAGATCACGCTGATCTCGTCCTTCGGCCTGATGGTGCTTGGCGGACGACGCGAGCAGCTTGACGGCGCCGTCAAATACGCTTTCCTCAACTTGCTGGCGACGACCTTGCTCCTGATCGCCATCGCGCTGCTCTACGGCATGACCGGCACGCTGAGCATGGCCGATCTTTCCGGCAAGGTCGCGGCCCTTCCTGCCGACGCCCCCATAGAGACCATCGCGCTGCTCTTCCTGGTCTCGCTGGGCATGAAGGCCGCGCTGTTCCCCCTCCATTTCTGGCTGCCGGCCGCCTATCACACGCCACTACCGACCGTTTCGGCGATCTTTGCGGCCTTGCTGACTAAGGTCGGCGTTTACTCGCTGATTCGCGTGTTCATGATCGTCTTTCCCGATGGCGGGGAAATCGCCCGGGAAGCCATGCTCTGGGTCGCGGTTGCGACCATGGTCGTGGGTGCGTTGGGCGCGCTGGCCGAAACCGATATCCGCAGGGTCGTCTCCTACACCGTCATCAGCGGCGTCGGGGTCATGGTCGGCGGCCTGGCCATCGGTACCCAGCTCGCGCTGCTGGGCACGACCTTCTACATCGTCCACTCGATTGTCGTCTCCGCCGCGCTGTTCATGGCCGCAGGCATGGTGGCGCGGGCCGGCGGCGGCACACGGATCGCCGACCTTGCCGGTCTCTACAAGGGTGCGCCGTTCCTCGCCGTGGCGTTTTTGGTGTGCGGATTGTCGCTTGCCGGCGTGCCGCCGCTGGCCGGATTCTGGCCCAAGGTGTACCTGGTCCAGGCAGGCCTGCAGGCGGGCGAGTATGCCATCGTCGCTGGCGTACTCGTTTCCGGCTTTCTGACCCTGATGCTGATCGGGCGGGTCTTCGCACTGGCTTTCTGGCGGGAAGCGCCTGACGGCGCGGTGGGCACGGCGCCGGACGGCGGCACCATCCTGAAGGGCGCGCTCGGTGCATTGGCCGTCCTAACCTTCGTTATCGGCATCTATTCCGTACCTGTCGCAAACATGTCCGGACGCGCTGCCGCGGAGCTGCTGGCGCCCGATGCCTATATCGAGGCCGTTCTGGCAAGTCCCGCACAGACCGCCGCCGCAGATGCTGAAAGCACGGAGGCGCGGCCATGAACCTGCTTCTCGTCAACATCGTGCTGGCGCTTCTCTGGGGCATCGTCACCAACAGCTTCTCAGCCAGCAACCTGATTTTCGGCTTCGTCCTCGCCTACCTGTGCCTATGGCTCGTTCGGGAGCGTTTCAACCAGCGCAATTTCCTGAGGCCGGTGCGCGTCCTTCGGCTGGCAGCCCTGTTCGTTTATGAGCTCGCTCTCTCCGGGTATCGAGTGGCGCGGGACACACTTGCGCCCCGCATGACGTTCCAGCCTGCGATTGTCGCATTCCCTCTCGAGCTCGAGAGCGAGGTCGGGATCCTGTTGCTCGCCAACCTGATCACGCTGACCCCGGGCACGCTGAGCGTCGACGTCTCAACCGACCGGTCCACGCTCTACATCCATGCGATGAACGTGGACAATGCGGACGAACTTCGAGCCGATATCCGAAACGGGTTCGAACGCCGCATCCGCGAGGCGTTGGAGTAGGACCATGCAAGAATTCGGCGCACAGTTCCTGGACCTGTCCATCCTCTTCGCCTATGGCGCGATGATCGTCTCCTTCGCGCTGACGGTGTTCCGCCTGCTGCGCGGGCCGACTCCCGCCGACCGGGTCGTCGCCCTCGACATGCTTGCGCTCCTCGGGATCGGGTTTATCGGGGTCTTCTCGATCTCCACCGGGGAATATGCGTTCCTCGACGTGGCGATCGCGCTCGCGCTGGTCGGTTTTCTCGCCACCGTCGCCTTCGCTCGCTACGTGTACCGCGGTGCGCTCGACGAGCGCCACAAGCACCCCACCGCCGAAAAGGGAGACGACGCATGATCGATCTCATCGGCGGCCTCATCATCGTGATCGGGGCCCTGTTCTCGTTGATCGCGGGAATCGGGCTCTTTCGCCTGCCGGATATATTCTTGCGCATGCACGCCGCGACGAAAGCAGGCACCCTTGGCGCCGGGCTCGTCCTTGTGGCTATCGCGATCGACTCCCAGGATATCGGAGTCGTCACCCGCGCGATTGCCGGGCTGATCTTTCTGCTGCTGACGGCACCGGTCGCTGCGCACCTGCTCGGCCGTGCGGCATACCTGTCTCAGG
>JAYPUG010000369.1:0-2585 GCA_038133965.1 Rhodospirillaceae bacterium
GGCGTGTACTCAATCTCGACCCGCGGCGACTGCGCCGTGGCCGACGGCGCGTTGACCGTCACACAGAACGACTTCGTGATCGAGGCGACCGGGGGCGATGCGCTGGTCCTGTACGGCACGATCGGCCACGAGCGCGCCTACCTGATCGCCAACGAGCGGCGTTACGCCACGATCACCGGGGTTGCCGACGGTCCGCCGCGCATCTCCGTACCCGACCGGCCGTCCGACTTGTTCGAGGGGACGCTGGCAGAGTTCCAGAGCGTCACGCGCGGCACATGCGCGTTCTCGCTCGCACCCGCCCGCTGACTACTTCACCTGCCGAAGGTGCGGCGGCTTGCGCTTCGGCGCCGCCCCGCCGTCATCGCCACCAGCAGGACCGGCCGGACCCGCGCCGCCCCCGCGCATGGCGCGGTAGAGATAGTGGATACCCATCGTCACGATGATCGCACCGACCAGCCGCAGCGCGGTCTCGATCCCCAGCCCCTGCCAGTCGAGGATGTCCGAACGACCCAGCGCCAACACGAAGATCTGGATCGTCAGGCCCCAGAGAACCGCATACTTGAAGGCGCGCCACGTGGTGGTCGCATAGACGCCGAGCCCGATATAGCCGGCGAGTGCGAACGGGTTCGCAGTCAGGCCGAGCGCGGCGGTGAGAATTTCGAGCATGAGCGGCATCCGGTGGAGTTCGCGCGCAACCTAGCGCGCACCGGCAGGCAGGCCAACGGCGGACTTCCAGAGCCGGACTTCCAACGGAGCGCGACCCCATGGAACGCGTCTCGCCTCGAAAATCGCGGCACGCTAGTATCGGGCCTGCGCGTCCGTGCGCGAGCGGAGAGAACGCCATGAAACTCAACGTCGAACAGCTTGAACAGTTCGACACCGAAGGCTGGGTCTTTCTTCCCGAGGTGTTCAGCCAGGACGAGGTCGATGCGCTGAAGGCCGACCTGCCGCGCATCTTCGCCATGGACCGGCCCGAGGTCTGGCGCGAAAGCGACGGAGAGTCTGTCCGCACAGCCTTTGCCGCGCACTACTACAGCGAGCCGTTCCGCCGGCTGGGCCGCCATCCGCGCCTCATCGGGCCGATCATGCAGCTTCTCGACGGGCCGGTGTACATGCACCAGTACAAGATAAACGGGAAGGCCGCCTTCGACGGCGAGGTCTGGCAGTGGCACCAAGACTACGGCACCTGGGCCCGCGACGACAAGATGCCCGAGGCGCGCGCGATGAACATCGCGCTATTCCTCGACGAGGTGACCGAGTTCAACGGCCCGCTCTACCTCATCCCCAAGAGCCACAAGGCGGGCGTGATCGAGGCCGGCCACGACACGCTGACCACCTCCTACCCGCTATGGACGCTTGACAAGGAAACCGTCAGCCGGCTGGCCGCCGACGGCGGAATGATCGCGCCCAAGGGCAAGCCGGGCTCGGTGCTGATGTTCCACTCGAACATCGTGCATGCCTCGGCGCCGAACATCAGCCCGTGGGGCCGGGTGATCGTCTATCTGAGCCTCTGCCACGTGGAAAACCACATCACGCAGTTCAAGCGCGAGGAATGGATCGCCCACCGGGACTTCGCGCCCATCGAGCCGCTCGAGGACGACTGCCTGCTCGACCTGCCGCGCGAGGCCGCGGCGGCGGAGTAATCGCTAGGCGGGCATCGGCGCGCGGTCGATGTCGTCCTCGATCGGCACGTGAATCGTCGTGCAGAACGTGCCGATGAGCTGGTAGTAACCGACCATCACCGTCAGATCGACGAGGCCCTGGTCGCCCAGCGCATCGCGGATGTCCGCGACCAGCGCGTCATCCACCGTCTCGTTGTTCGCGACCATCCGGGCGAACTTCAGCGCCGGGCCGCGCGGCGATGGCAGGTCCTCCTGCGCCGCTGTCGCACAGACCGCACGCATCTCGTCCGGCATCCGGTGAATATGGTGGGTCCACTCGTACCAGTTCCCGACCTCCTTCGAGACAGTGCAGATCACCATCTCGCGCAGGACCTCGTCGAGAACGGAGTGGAAGCGGACATGCTCGCCGACGGAGGCCACGGCCTCGAGCGCACCGGGACTGTTCGCCATCCGCGCGAACAGCTCGGCCATGTAGCGGAGCTTCCGGGTCTCCATGATGTGGTCGTAGATGCCCACCTGGTCGGCCGGAAAGTCCGCGCGCGACACGTGCGGCACGCGTGCATCCTCGTTGTAGTCGGTCATGGCTCTTCCCCCGTGCGACGTTCGTTTTCGGTGTAAGCTTGCAGCCAGAATAGCGGCAATCGCCGGAGACAGGCAGATGAACCTCCACGCCATGCTGGGCGCACGCGCCGAGGCCGGAACTCCCATCCGTGTCGGACTGATCGGGTCGGGCAAGTTCGGCACCATGTACCTGTCGCAGGCGGCCCGCACGCCTGGCATCCACCTGATGGCGATTGCCGACCTCGACCCCGAGCGCGCCCGCGCCGCATGCACGAGGGTCGGTGGACTGGACCCCAGCGCACCGACCTTCGAGGCCGCGCGCACGGCCGGCACCACCCACCTGACCGACGATTCGATGGCGCTGGTCGCCGCCGACGGGATCGACGTGGTGATCGACGCCAC
>JAYPUG010000370.1:0-2582 GCA_038133965.1 Rhodospirillaceae bacterium
GAACAATCTCTTCACCTCACTGATCGCGCCGTCGGAGACGCTCGTCCACCTTCCGGATGGAAAGACGCTGTTCAAACGCGTCTCGCCACATCCGCTGGGCGGCCTGATGTTTACCTACGAGGACGTTACCGACCGCCTGTCCATGGAGGCGAGGTACAACACGCTGATCGAGGTGCAGCGGCGTACCCTCGACAACCTCTACGAAGGCGTGGCACTTGTCGGTGCGGATGGGCGTCTCAAGCTCTGTAACTCCGCCTTCGGGCGGCTCTGGCAGTTCAGCGAGTCCGACCTCGCCGGTGAGCCTCAGATTTCGGACCTGATCGAGAAGACGCGCCACTTCCACGACTTCGCGGACGAGGCGGACTGGGAGGATCAGCGCAAGGTACAGACCGCGCGCATGATGTCGCGAGAGCCGGTTTCGGGCGCACTCGAGCGCACCGACGGATCGGTGCTTCAGTTCGCGGGTGTCCCGCTTCCCGACGGCATGATGTTGATGACCTATTTCGACGTCAGCGATTCGAACCGGGTCGAGCGTGCCTTGCGCGAACGCAACGAGGCGCTCGAGGAGGCGGACCGGCTGAAGTCCGAATTTGTGGCCAACGTTTCGTACCAGTTGCGCACGCCGCTCAACACGATCATCGGGTTTGCCGAGGTTCTGAATGGGGACATGTTCGGCGCGCTGAACGATCGCCAGGCCGACTATATGGGCGGCATCCTCGAGGCGAGTGAATCGTTGCTCGAGCTCATCAACGACATTCTTGACCTCGCGACCATCGAGGCCGGCTACATGACGTTGGAGCGTGGCCGGTTCGACATTCACGCCATGATGGCCAGTGTCTTCGCACTCAACCGCGAGCGTGCGCGCGCCAAGGAACAGAAGCTGGTGCTCGACTGTCCGCCGGACATCGGTGAGATGTATGCCGATGAGCGCAGGCTCAAACAGGTTCTGTTCAACCTTGTCAGCAACGCCATTACCTTCACGCCCGAGACGGGTGTGGTAACCGTTGGTGCACGACGCACCGATACGAACCTCGAGTTCCGGGTCGAGGATACGGGCGTTGGTATTCACGAGGACGAACAGGAGCGCGTGTTCGAGAAGTTCGAGCGCGGGAACAGTCCGCGCAGCCGCCAACTGGGTGCGGGACTGGGGCTCAGCCTGGTGCGTTCCTTCGTCGAGTTGCACGGCGGAGACGTCGTGATCGAGTCGGAACCCGAGCGGGGAACCGCCATCGTCTGTCGTCTTCCTCTCGGTTCGGTGGAAGCCGATCCTGCCGTCGAACCGGCATGACCGCCGACGGAGCGGAACGTATCGTCGAATTGCGCGGCCCGGGCGCAACCATGTCGTTCGGCGGGCATGTGGCTCGCGACCTCCGTCGCGGGGAACTGGTGGCCCTCGAAGGTGACCTTGGTGCGGGCAAGACGACGCTCGTACGCGGTGCATTGCGTGCGCTCGGACATGACGGCGCGGTGCCGAGCCCGACATTTACAATCGTGCAGCAATACGAGACCGCGAACGGGGTTCTGTTTCACTTCGACCTGTACCGGATCGCTTCGCCGGAGGAACTGATCGAGATCGGGTTCGAAGAGGCGCTTGCTGACGGTGCCGTTTTCGCCGAGTGGCCTGGCATTCTGGGTGGCGTGATGCCCGCAGACAGACTCGAGATCACGCTGGTGGATGGCGATGACGGCGATGTGCGCACCGCCCGGTTGCGCGGCTTCGGCCGATGGGCGGACCTGATCGGGAGCCTTGCGCCATGACCGGTAAGGCGCCCGGTCCGGGGGTCTACTCGATCGCGTCCTACCGGCCCTTCCTCGACGATCTGGCGCGCGGGGTGCTGGATCTCGCCGCTGCCGACGAAGATCCCCTGGCGCTCGCACGGATGACGGTTCTTCTGCCGACCCGCAGGGCCTGTCGCGCCATGCAGGACGCGTTCCTGCGCCAGACCGATGGCGCGCCTCTCGTCCTGCCGCACCTCGTGCCGCTGGGCGATGTCGAGGAGGACGAGTTGGCGATGGGCGAGGCCGGCGGCCCCGGTGCGGATACGGACATTCCACCGGCCGTACCGGAGTTGCGCCGCCGGATCCTTCTGGCACGCGAGCTGTGCACACGCCCGGCGGGTGCGACTGCGGCACCGACCGTAGACCAGGCGGCCGATCTGGCTGGTGAACTGGCGGCGTTCCTCGATCAGGTCCAGACCGAACGCCTCGAACTGGGCGCGCTCGAAGAGTTGGTGCCCGACGATTATGCCGCCCATTGGCAGGCGACCCTGGCTTTCCTGCGACTGCTGACCGACACCTGGCCCGAACAGCTTTCGGCGGCAGGCTTCATCGACCCAGCCGAGCGGCGCAATCGCCTGCTCGCCGCGCGTGCGCGCGCATGGCAGGAAGCACCGCCGCATGACCCTGTCATTGCGGCGGGCACCACCGGCAGCATCCCGGCAACCGCCGACCTGCTTGCGGCGGTTACCGGGTTGCCCACGGGCTACGTGGTGCTGCCCGGGCTCGATCGGGTGCTCGACGATGTCTCCTGGGAGGGGCTTGAGCCTTCCCATCCACAGTTCGGTCTCCGCTTGCTGCTTCGC
>JAYPUG010000371.1:0-2564 GCA_038133965.1 Rhodospirillaceae bacterium
GCGTCAGGTCGCGGCCCCGCCGCCAGGCCATGATCGGCAGCGCGTCCAGCATGGCGCGGTAGCCATCGCGCTCCACCCGGGCTGCCGTGAGCTGGATGGCGGTGTCCGACTGGATGGCCGTCTCGTTGGTCACGTCGGCAACCCACAACACGTCAATCGGCGAACGGCGAGCCCGGCGGCCATCGATGCGCAACGCCCGCCCGGCGTCAATCGTGAGCAGAGTCAGCGAGAATTCCTCACCGCGCGAGCGCAACCCATCCATCAGGCGCACGAGGCGCACCCGGTCGGAATCGCCGAACATCTCCAGGAATCCCTCGACGCCATGAGCATCGTCCGGCAACAGATCGGCCAGTCCATCCGAAACAGACGGCGACTGTTCCTCATTCCATGTGATGTAGCCGCCCGGCACAGTCGCGAGGGTCGAGTTCAGCCGGTCGCGCGCGTCCGCGAGACGGCGCAGCTTGCGCCCCTCGACCGCGCGGCTCAACGCGAAACCGCCGACGGCGGATGCGACACCCACCGCCGCGATGATCAGAATCAGGACCTGTGTGGACACCAGCCGCTGCTTCGCTCAACCGTTTCCGATTCGAAAACGCGAGTATAGCGCGTCCGCCACCCGAATTTCCGGGACGATTGCCGGTCCCGGACGATTCGGGCTGCGGTGGCTAGTACCTGTAGGACTCAGGCTTGAACGGCCCTTCCACGGGCAGGCCCAGATACTCGGCCTGCTTGGCGGTCAGCTGCGTCAGCGACGCGCCGACCTTGGAGAGGTGCAGGGTCGCCACTTTCTCGTCGAGGTGCTTGGGCAGCACATAGACGTCCAGATCATACGTGCCCGTGTTGTTCCACAGCTCGATCTGGGCCAGCACCTGGTTCGTGAACGACATGCTCATCACGAAGCTGGGGTGACCGGTCGCGTTTCCCAGGTTCACCAGCCGGCCCTCGGACAGCAGGATCATCTTCTTTCCGTCCGGGAACTCGATCTCGTCCACCTGCGGCTTGATGTTTTCCCACTTGAAGTTACGCAGGCCGCCGACCTGGATCTCGGAATCGAAGTGCCCGATGTTGCACACGATCGCGCGATCCTTCATGTCGCGCATATGGTCGACGGTGATGACGTCGACATTGCCGGTCGCGGTGACGAAGACATCGCCGACCGGCGCCGCCTCCTCCATGGTCCTCACCTCGTAGCCTTCCATCGCCGCCTGCAACGCACAGATCGGATCGATTTCGGTGACGATCACACGGCAGCCGGCGTTCTGCATCGATTCCGCCGAACCCTTGCCCACCTCGCCGAAGCCCGCGACCACCGCGACCTTGCCCGACAGCATCACGTCGGTGCCGCGGCGAATGCCGTCCACCAGGCTCTCGCGGCAGCCATAGAGGTTGTCAAACTTCGACTTGGTGACAGAATCGTTGACGTTGATGGCCGGAAACAGAAGCGTGCCCTTCTTTGCCATCTCGTAGAGGCGGTGGACGCCCGTGGTCGTCTCCTCGCTCACCCCCTTGATGGCCTCGGCCGCCTGCGAGTACCAGCCCGGCTTCTCCGCGAGGCGTTTCTTGATCGAGGCGAAGGCCGCGACCTCCTCTTCGTTCTGCGGATTGTCGAGGACCGAGGGATCGCTCTCGGCCTGCTTGCCGAGATGGATCAGCAGGGTGGCGTCGCCGCCATCGTCCAGGATCATGTTCGGCACGCCGCCATCCGCCCAGTCGAAGATACGGTGCGCGTAGTCCCAGTATTCCTCGAGCGTCTCGCCCTTGACCGCGAAGACCGGCGTACCGCGCGCGGCGATGGCCGCCGCCGCGTGGTCCTGGGTCGAGAACACGTTGCACGAGGCCCACCGGATGTCCGCGCCGAGCGCCTGCAGGGTCTCGATCAGCACTGCCGTCTGGATCGTCATGTGGAGCGAGCCCGCGATCCGCGCACCGGCCAGCGGTTTCTGGTCGCCATACTCCTCGCGAATGGCCATCAGGCCGGGCATCTCGACCTCGGCGAGTTCGATTTCCTTGCGGCCCCAGTCGGCGAGCGAAATGTCGGCGATAACGTAATCGCCGCCAGAAGTTGAAGACATGGCAAGACTCCGGTTGAAGGCTGTGGCGCTACGGCCGTTCCTGCAGCGGCGTATAGCAGAGCGCCGGGCGGCCCTCAACAGGATGCGGCTGCCGGAGAATCCCACGCTGTCTGCCCATCTTTTTGTTGTCGAAATGCAGCAGGCACAAGGAAAAGCAACACCCGGTCCCCAGACGGCCGTGTTGAAACCCGTTCGTAACGCGAGGTCAACGCATGCGTAACACGGCCCCTCTAGACAGGCCCCGAACGCAACGGGCGGTGCGTCGATAACCAGTGTGTCGCCCACCGAATCACCGCTTCGGAGGATTGGATGATGTTTAAGAAGGTACTTCTGGGGGGCACAGCCCTCGTTGGTGTGGCAACGATGGGTCTGCCGGCAGTGACCACGCCCGCAATCGGACAGAGCGTGGGAACACGCGACACGATGGAGGTCAGCATCCGCGGGAACCTCCGCTTCAACATGGACGTCACGGACCAGGACGTCACCGACGGA
>JAYPUG010000372.1:0-2562 GCA_038133965.1 Rhodospirillaceae bacterium
TGCGCTGGTTCACGAGGCGCACCTTTGCGACGTGCGCAGCTTCCGAGAACGCCTTGTCGGCCTTCTCGGTGTCGCCGATATGCGCGCGGAACAGGTAGTTGTTGGGCACGTCATCCCAGATCTGTACTGCGCCGTCGTCCATGGCGGTTGCGGTGTCAATCACGATGGGAAGCGGGGCATAGTCCACGACGATGGCTTCGGCGGCATCGCGTGCCTGTTCAGGTGTTTCGGCAACGACGAACGCGACAGGGTCGCCCACGTAACGTGCCCGGTCCGATGTCAGCGCGTACTGGGGCGGATAGACGAGGGGTGAGCCATCGGGCTTCGTGAGCGCGGCAAAGAAAGGCGGCGGTCCCGGGAAACAGCCGATGCCGTCGGCCTCCAGGTCCGCGCCAGTCAGGACCGCGAGTACGCCCGGCATTCCCTCGGCCACCGCCGTATCGATTCTGCGGATATCCGCATGGGCGTGCGGCGAGCGCAGCACATAGCCGGTGGCCGCGTTTTCCACGGGGTAATCGTCGTTGAACTTGCCACGGCCCGTCAGAAGACGCGGATCCTCTGCGCGCCGCACGGGCTGACCAACACCGTATTTCGCCATGACTCCCCCCTGACCCTTTTGTTCGTTGCGGATATTATGATGTCTTGCGGCGCGCGAAGCGACCGTGAATCCCCTTGGAAGGCCCGGGAGCAAACATTGTCGATACCGAACCAGCGGACCGTCTATCTCAACGGCGAGTTCATTCCCGAGAACGAGGCGCGGCTCCCGTTCCGTGACCGGGGCGTGAAGTACGGAGATGCCGTGTTCGACACCACGCGCACCTTCGGCCACGAGATATTCAAGCTGCGCGAGCATCTCGAGCGGCTCTACCGGTCTCTGCGCTACATCGGGATCGACCCGGGACTGAGCCTGGAGGAGATGGCCGTCGTTACGGAAGAAGTCGTGAAGCGGAACCTGCCCACTATCGCGGCGGATGAGGATCTTTGGGTCTCCCAGAGGATCACGCGCGGAATCGTCGATCCGAACGAGCGTTCGGCCTGGCCCGACTATGTGGGCCCCACGGTCATCGTCGAGTGCCTGCCGCTGCCGCTGGCGACCCGGGCGAAGCTGTATCGCGACGGCATCGACATGATCGTTTCTTCCGTTCGCCGTACCGCGCCCGATATGCTCAGCCCGCGTGCCAAGACCCACAACTACCTGAATCTGATCATGGCAGACGAGGAGGTCTCGGCCCAGAATCCCGAGGCCTACGCGCTGATGCTCGATCACAACGGAAACGTTGCCGAGGGCAGGGGCAGCAACGTGTTCTTCGTATCCGAGGGACGGGTCTATACGCCTCACGAACGCTACGTGTTGCCCGGAATCAGCCGCCAGACGGTCATGGAACTGGCCGACAAGCTGGGTATTCCGTGTGCAGAGCGCGATTACGACCTGTTCGATGCCTACAACGCCGACGAGGCCTTCATTTCATCGACCAGCTTTTGCATCTGCCCGGCGCGCAGCGTCAACGGCCGCGTCTTCGGCGACGGCAGCGTTCCGGGCCCGGTGACCCGGCGGCTGATGGATGCATATGTGGAACTCGTCGGTTTCGACTGGGTCGAACAGTACATGCGCTATCCCGTCCAGGATGCGCCGCGACTGTAGCCCTCAGGGCGTGTGTTTCGCGAACCAGTCGTCCAGTGTCTGCATCGCCTTTTCGAACTCTTCCATCAGGAAGAAGTGGCTCGATTTCTCGAACACGACGGTTTCCGTGTTCGGGATGCCCGCCGACATCTCGTCGGTCCCTTGCATGGAGCAGATCGGGTCCTGCCGCCCCGCCATGATCAGCGTGGGGCAGGAAATGTCGCCCAGACGGTCCGTGGTGTCGTGGGTGAGGGCGGTGTGGTTGAGGTTCACGTAGGAAATCTTGCTGCGCGCCTCGTTGCCCACCAGCGCCTCGATACGGGCCATCGCCTCGGGATTGTCGTTGTAGAAGGCAGGTGAAACGAAAACGTGGGCCGAATGACGTGCCCAGTCGGCCCAGTTGTCGCGCCATTCCAGCACTTCGCGCATGTTCTCGAGGATGCGCTTGCCGATGGGATCGACCTTGGCGGTCGAGGCCGCGAGGATCAGCGAGCGGATGCGGTCCGGTGCGCGCAATGCCATGTGCTGGCCGATGAGGCCGCCCAGAGACCGTCCGACCACGTGCGCCTGTTCTATCCCCAGATTGTCCATGAGCGCGATCATGGTGTCGGCGAGTTCCTCCGTCGTGCACGGCGCATCGACGGGCGAGCTTTCGCCCGAGCCTGGATTGTCCATGGCGATCACCCGGTATCGGTCGCCGAAGGCATCGAGCTGGGGCAGCCAGGCCGTATGATCGCCCGCGAGACCGTGGATCAGGACCACGGGGAACCCGTCTCCGCGTTCGAGGTAGTTCACGTCGAAACGGCCGCAATTGACGATGGGCATGGTCTCTCTCCCGTCTCCGGTATCAGGGGGTATGCTTGGCGAGCCAAGCGCCGATGGTCGTCATGGCCTTCTCGGCCTCTTCCATCAGGAAGAAGTGGCTCGATTTCTCGAACACT
>JAYPUG010000373.1:0-565 GCA_038133965.1 Rhodospirillaceae bacterium
AGGTTCGACGCGATCATGTTGTTGACCGCGTTGGACCCGGCGCCGCCGACGCCGAGAACGACGATCCGCGGTTTCAGCTGGGATTCGGGTGGGGGTGCAGAGAGATTGAGCGTCATGAGAGCCTCCAGTTTATGACGTCGTGAAAACACGAGCATTTGGCCGCGACGGGCCGTGGGTAGTGGCCCGCCGGCCCGGACGGAGTCCGGGTCTTCGGGTCGGCTGCGGGAATGTGGCGTCTAGAAATGCTCACGGAGCCACTGACCGAGCCGCCCGGTAAGGCGGCCCGGTTCCCCTTGGTAAACCGGCGACGGCATCGTCAGCGACGACGGGTTGTCGATCGCATGTGCGATGAGGCCCGCACCGGTTGCGAACGCCGGGCCGGAAACCGCTTCCGCGAGACCGCGGATGCGCAGTGGCCGACCCATGCGAACCTGTTTGTCGAGAATGCGTGCGGCGAGGTCGCGCACGCCCTGAAGCTGGCTGGCGCCGCCCGCCAGGACGACCCGGCGGCCGGCCAGCGGCGCGAAGCCGCTGTCATCGATGCGCGCGCGCACGAGTTCGAAGA
>JAYPUG010000373.1:581-2555 GCA_038133965.1 Rhodospirillaceae bacterium
TGTAAGGGTGACTTTTTCCTAAAACTTCGTATTCCAGTTCCAGGGTTTCCTCGATGCGCGGCTGGATGATTCCGTTCAGGAGCGAGCGCGGCACCTGCAGCGGCGCGCTGTTCTCCTCTTCGCCCACCTGGGGCACGTCGAGCATCTCGTGCTCGTCCGCTTCGGTGGCGATGGCGTTGCCGTGGAACGTCTTGAGGCGCTCGGCATTGGCGATGGAGGTGGACAGGCCGCGTGCCACGTCCGAGGTGACGTGGTTGCCGCCGACGGGGATCGTGTCGGCGAACATCATCTGGCCGTCATAGAAGATCGCCAGTCCCGTGGTTCCGCCGCCCATATCGACGACGGTGACGCCCAGATCGGCTTCGTCCTCGACCAGGGTCGAGAGGCCGGTCGCATAGGGCGCCAGCACGAACCCCTCGATTTTCAGGTGGCAGCGCTCGACGGCGGCGCGGATGGTGCGCACTGTATGGGTCGAGGCCGAGACGAGGTGCATGTTGACCGACAGCGTCTCGCCGAACATGCCGCGCGGGTCGTCGATGCCCTTCTGGCCGTCGATGGCGAAGCCGACGGGGATCGAGTGGATCAGTTCGCGGTCGGTACCATTGCTACCGTTCGCACCGTTGGTCCCGTTGTGTCCGTTCGCGCCCTGGCGAAGCGTGTGGGTATGCTGGAACACGCGGTGCAGGTCGCCGTCGTCGATCTGCTGGCCCCCGATATCGACATCGACGCCGAGAATTTCCGAACGCGGCGCACCCGTGCCGAGGCTGACCGTGACCGAACCGATGGTTTCCTGGGCCATCTGTTCGGCCATGTGGACCGCCTTGCGGATCGCGTCTTCCGCCGCATCCACATCGACAATCGTGCCGTTGCGCACGCCGCGGCTGACCTGGTGGCCCGCGCCGATCACGCGCGGCTGCGGGGCCGACACGCCGTTCGCGTCGCCCGACGCGCGGCCGACCCGCGCGATCAGGCAGCAGACCTTGCTGGTGCCGATGTCGAGCGCCGCGAACACGCCGTTGCGCGGCTTCGCGAGCTTCCGCGGCATGCCGCCGATCCCCCGTCCGACGCTCATGTGTCCTTGCCCCCTTCGCGCGCGCGCGCCGCCGCCTCGGGATCGACACGCACGATCAGCCGGTCGGGTACGCGCAGGTCCACGGCGACCACGTCGCGCTCCAGCAGCGCGTGTTCGCGCTGGAACTCGTCGAGGCGCGCCAGCGCGCCGGTCAGTTCCGTTTCGGGAAGCCGCACGTCGATGCCGTTGGCGAGGCGCAGGTTCCAGCGGCGGTCCGATACGCGGACGGCGGCCACCATGGCGTCGCTGACGGCGGGGAAGGTGCGCAGCAGGTCGAGCAGGTCGGCGGCCTGGCGCGGTGCGCCCTCGCCGACGATCAGGGGCAGGTGCGCAAACCGTTCCAGCCCGGTGCGCTGAATGATCTCGCCGGCGCGGTCCACAAGGGCCGTCTCGCCGTCATGTTGCCAGAGCGCGAGCGGTTCGCGCTCGACCACGCGGACAAAGACGATGTCGGGCAGGCGCCGCGCGATCTCGGCCGAGGCCACCCAGCCCAGCGATTCCAGGCGCGCGCGTGCCGCTTCGATGTCGAGGTCCAAGATGGGCGCGCCGCGCGCCACGTCGAGCGCGGCAAGAATGTCTTCGGCCTCGGCGTGGCGACGGCCGCTCAGGATGACGTCGTGGACGCGAAGGCCCGCGCGCGCGGTCGCGTCGATCGCGGCGAGGCGTGCATCCTCGGCACGCTCGCCGACCCAGCCCGTCGCGGTCAGGTACCAGGCGCCGCCGGCGGCGACGGCGATCGCACCGGAAACCAGGCCTGCGCGCACAAGCAGCCGGCGTCTCCGGTCAGCCGGGCTCGCGCGCCGTGCCGTTGCCTTCGGGTTGCGCCTGAAGCGCGGCATCAATCGCATTGCGCGGTCTCCACCATCCAGCTCACCAGTTCGGGGAAGGCGATCCCGCGATGG
>JAYPUG010000374.1:0-2543 GCA_038133965.1 Rhodospirillaceae bacterium
GCGGATGACCAGCACGTCGCCTTCCTCGTACTTGCGGTCGAGAACGGCCTGCAGGCAGTCCTCCTCGCGCTCGAAGACGCGCGCGGGGCCCGTGAACCTGAGGTTCGCGAGGCCGGCGATCTTCACGATGGCGCCCTGGGGCGCGAGGTTGCCCATCAGGCCGACGACACCGCCCGTCTCCGAGATCGGGTTGTCGATCTTGCGCACCACGTCCTGGCCGGTCGGAAAATCGACACCGCCATAGTTCTCGCCGATGGTCTTGCCGGTCACGGTCATGCAATCCTCGTGCATGTGGCCACCGTCCAGCAGCTCCTTGATGACGATGCCGACGCCGCCCGCCTCGTAGAGGTCCTTTGCGACGTACTTTCCGCCCGGCTTCAGGTCGGCGATGTAGGGCGTCTTGCGGAAGATCTCGCACACGTCCATCAGGTCGAATTCGATCCCCGCCTCAGCGGCCATCGCCGGCAGGTGCAGGCCCGCGTTGGTCGAGCCGCCCGTCGCTGCAACGATGGCGGCCGCGTTCTCGAACGCCTTGCGGGTCGCGATGTCGCGCGGGCGCAGCTGGGTCTTGATGAGATCCATTACGGCCTTGCCGCTGGCCACCGCGTATTCGTCGCGGTTCTCATAGACGGCCGGTGCGCCGGCCGAGTGCGGCAGCGCCAGCCCGATCGCCTCGGACACGCAGGCCATGGTGTTGGCCGTGAACTGACCGCCGCACGCCCCCGCCGACGGGCAGGCCGCGCATTCAAGAATTTTCAGGTCCTCGTCGGACATGGCGCCCGCCGCATTCGCGCCGACACCCTCGAACACGTCGATGATGGTGACGTCCTTGCCCTTGAACGTGCCGGGCAGGATCGAGCCGCCGTACATGAAGACCGACGGGATATTGAGCCGCAGCATCGCCATCATCAGGCCCGGCAGCGACTTGTCGCAGCCCGCCAGCCCGACCAGCGCGTCGTAGGAATGCCCGCGCACCGTCAGCTCGGTCGAGTCCGCGATTACCTCGCGACTGACCAGCGACGAGCGCATGCCGTCATGACCCATGGCAATGCCGTCGGTGACGGTGATGGTCGTGAACTCGCGCGGCGTGCCGCCCGCCTCGCGCACGCCCGCCTTGGCCGCCTGGGCCTGGCGCGACAGGGCGATGTTGCACGGCGCGGCCTCGTTCCAGGTGGTGACGACGCCGACAAAGGGCTGCTTGATCTCCTCCTCGGTCATCCCCATCGCGTAGTAGAACGCGCGGTGCGGCGCGCTCGTGTTGCCGACCGAGACGTGGCGGCTGGGCAGTTTCGACTTGTCCCAACCACCGCCAGGCGTGTTGCCGTCCATGACTTCTTCCTTCCCTGAAACAGGATTGTCCGTTCGCCGCGGAGAATAGCGGCGGTAGGTCCACGAAACCAGATTGCGACGTTACTCCTATCGTCGTCCCCGCGAAGGCGGGCATGACGAAAGGAATCTGTCTTAAGCCGCCTTCAGGCGTTCCAGCGCGGATTCGAGCTTGGCCTTGGCGTCGGCGGCATCGGCGCGGCGCTCGCGCTGCTCCTCGACCACCTCTTCCGGGGCGCGCGAGGTGAAGTTCTCGTTGGCGAGCTTCTTGTCGATGCCCGCGATGTCCTTGGCGAGCTTCTCGATCTCCTTGGCCAGGCGCGCACGCTCGGCATCTAGGTCGATTACATCGGCGAGCGGCAGGGCCAGCGTCGCCTCGTCGAGGACCAGCTCCACCGCACCCGTCGGCACGTCGGCGTCGACCGCCACGTTGTCCAGGCGGGCCAATCGCAGCACCTGGTCGCGGTGGTTCGCGAGCCGCGCCTTCGTGGCATCGCTCGCGCCCGTCAGGATCGCGGGGATCTTCGCGCCCGCGGGCACGTTGAGCTCGTTGCGCACCGTGCGCACCTCGGTGATGAAGCGCACCGCCCAGTCGAGTTCGGCCTTCGCACCCGCATCCACCGGCGCGATGTCGGCGGCAGGCCACGCAGCGTGGATCAGCATCCCCTCGCCATCACCGAAGCTCTCCCAGAGTTCCTCGGTGATGAACGGCATGAACGGATGCAGAATCCGCAGGATCTGCTGCAGCACCCAGCCGGCCGTGGCGCGCGTCTCGGCCTTCGCCGCCTCGTCGTCGCCCTGCAGAACGGGCTTCGCGAACTCGACATACCAGTCACAGAAGGTGTGCCAGGTGAACTGGTAGATCGCACCCGCCGCCTGGTCGAACTTGTACTCCTCCAGCGCGGCCGTGACCGTCGTTCCGGCCTCGGCGACGCCGCCGACGATCCACTTGTTGAGCGTGAGTTCCACCGTTGCCGGGTCGAAACCCGCCGGGGCGGCGCATTCGTTCATCTGGCAGAAGCGCGCGGCGTTCCACAGCTTGGTGCCGAAGTTCCGGTAGCCCTGGACGCGGCTGGTTGCGAGCTTGATGTCGCGGCCCATGGCGGCCATGGCCGTCAGGGTGAAGCGCAGCGCATCCGCGCCGAACTCGTCGATGAGTTCGAGCGGGTCCATCACGTTGCCCTTGGACTTGGACATCTTCTGGCCCTTCTCGTCGC
>JAYPUG010000375.1:0-2516 GCA_038133965.1 Rhodospirillaceae bacterium
GTCGCGCATCACCTGGAACGCCTCGTTGGTGTCGGGCTTGGTGTTGTCCTCGATTCCCGAGGTCTTGAGGATCGACGCCTTTGGCGGGATGTAGCCGATCTGGTGCTCGTTCACGCGCAGCGTGAGCTTTTCCTCCTCGGGCAGGGCGAAGAACCGGCCGACCGCGTCGAAGGTGCGCGCGATCAGGTCTTCCGGCATCCCGTGGTTCGTCAGGTAATAGAATCCGATCTCTTCCTGTGCCTGGCGCACGGCGTCGGCGAGCGGCTCCAGCGCGCTCTCGTCACCCGAGAAATAGGGGCCCGCATCGAGAATCGGGATATGGCCACCGGCGGCGGTGCCGGCGAGGACGTCTTCGGCGGCGCTCATGGCGCGTTCCCTCCCGGTTATGTTCGATCCCATGTTCGCACAAATCGGTTGGCAGTGCGATTTCACATATACTGGGTGGAGATTCGCCCGAGCCCGGAGAGACCGATGAGCGCCCAGCCCGACCACATCCACGCCCTCGACCTGCCGATCCCCGAGACCGGCGACCTCGACCCCGACATGCAGAAGTACTTCGCCGTGTGCGAGGAAAAGCTGGGCATGGTGCCGAACGTGCTGCGCAGCTACGCGGCCGTGCCCGAGCGCCTGCGCGCCTTCATCGCCATGTACAACGAGCTGATGCTGTCGGAGACGGGGCTCTCGCGCCTCGAACGCGAGATGATCGCGACGGCGGTCTCATCGGAGAACAAGTGCTTCTACTGCGTCGTTGCCCACGGGGCCGGCGTGCGCGAGCTGTCCGGCGATCCGGCTCTGGGCGAACTGATGGCGATCAACTACCGGGCGGCCGATCTGCCGCCTCGCCAGCGCGAGATGCTCGATTTCGCGGTGAAGGTGACGCGGACCCCGGCGGAAGTGGTCGAGGAAGACCGGCAGGCCCTGCGCGATGCGGGCTTTTCCGAGCGAGACATCATGGACATCGCCTGCGTCGCGGCCTTCTTCAACATGACGAACCGGGCCTCGACCGCGCTCGACCGCATGCCGAACCCGGAATACCACGCCAAGGCGCGCTAGCCGAGCCGGCCTAGCGGTATTTCGCGGCGGTGATGAACTCCGAGAAGGCCTCGCACCAGACGAGCACGGTCGTGTAGTTCGAGACGTCCACGCCCGGCGGGACATCCAGCAGGAACCCACCGAAGGTTTTGACGTCGCCGACGCGCACCGACGCTTCCTTCAGGGGCAGGAATTCGTCCTCGTGCGCGACGAATTCGGGAACGAGATAGAGCTTGTAGTCGGGACCGGGCGCGAGCTTCCCCTCGTGCACGATCTGGGTCGCGGTGACGCTGATCGTGCCTTCGCCTCAGTGCAGGAAGTCGCTGCCCTTCAGATTGCGCGTGAGTTCGGCCCGAAAGAGCGCAATTTGTGCCTTCTCCTCCAGCATCGCCGCGTCGGGCGAGTCGGGTGCGGTGAGGATCGGCAGCAGAAACACACCGAGGGCGAAACCGACGGCCAGCGCGCCGCCATGGGTGATGGCAAGGATGATCAGACGGCGCATGTGCACCTCGCGGATTGTTTGGCCCCTGATTGGCCCTGGGGGTGATTTGGGTCGCGGAAACGGAATTTCCAGAATTTTGCCGGCCGGGCCGGGAAACCGCCATTGACAGCCCGAACCCGCCCGGGTAGTTTCCCGCGCGTTTCCGCCCTTTCGGGCGGGATTTTTTATAGACGGGAGCGGTCCCATGAAGGTCGCAAGTTCGCTGAAGACGCTGAAGAAGCGCGGTCGCGGGTGCCAGGTTGTGCGCCGGCGCGGTCGTGTTTACGTGATCAACAAGCGCAACCCCCGTTTCAAGGCGCGCCAGGGCTGAGTCCGGTCCGACAGGCACATGCGCCCCCTTCAGGGGTTGGCGAAAACCGCGCTTCGTGCGCGGTTTTTTGTTGCCCGCTGCCAGCTATACTCAGGCCCCGAATGACGGAGACTGCGATGCAGATGCCCGAACCCGATGCCTGCGTGATCGCGCGGCGCGGCGAGATCGTCGCCGCCATGCGTGCCATCGTGCCGGGCGAGGGTGTGATCGCCGACGAGACGGAGATGGCGGTCTATGAATCCGACGGGCTGACCGCCTATCGGAACATGCCGCTGATCGTGGTGCTGCCCGAGACCGTGGCCCAGGTCAGCGCCGTCATGCGCTATTGCAACGAGAACGGGGTGAAGATCGTGCCACGCGGCGCGGGCACGTCGCTCTCGGGCGGCGCGCTACCGGCTGCCGATGCGATCACGCTCGGCCTCGGCAAGTTCAACCGGGTGCTCGAGATCGACTACGAGAACCGCTGCGCGCGGGTCCAGCCCGGCGTGACTAATCTGGGCATCACGCACGCGGTCGAGGCCGACGGTTATTATTACGCGCCCGACCCGTCGAGCCAGATCGCATGCACCATCGGCGGCAACGTGGCGGAAAATTCCGGCGGGGTGCACTGCCTGAAGTACGGGCTGACGACCAACAACATCCTCGGCATCGAGATGGTGCTGCCCGACGGCG
>JAYPUG010000376.1:0-2514 GCA_038133965.1 Rhodospirillaceae bacterium
GGCGATAGGCGGCGCCTCGGGCATGGTCGTCAGCCGCGCCATCATCCGCGACCTGTTCAGCCGCGAGGAATCCGCACGCGTGATCGGCCACGTCATGTCTGTGGTGATCATCTCTCCGATCGTCTCGCCGGTGATCGGCGGGTTCATCGTCGAGTTTGCGAACTGGCACTTCATCTTCATCCTTACTGCCGCGATGGGGATGGTGACCCTGATCTTCGCTCTCCCCAACATCCGTGAGTCCCAGGCCGCTGGAGCTCGAACCGCGAGCCTCGCCCAGACGTTCCGGGCCTTCCCGGGCCTGCTGCGAACACCCGCTTTCCTCGCCTATGCCGGCTATGCGGGTTGCGGGATGGGCATGTTCATGGTGGTGGCCGGCGGCGTGCCGTTCCTGATGGCGGGCCTGTTCGAACGTTCGGCGACGGCGTTCGGCCTGTTCTTCATGCTGTTGAGCGCAAGCTTCCTCGTCGGCACGCTGATCAGCTCTCGCGTGACCGAGCGCGTCGGACTGGACCGGATGGTCCGCATCGGAAGCACCGGCGCGGCGGTCTCGACACTCGTGGTGCCGGCCCTGTTCTTGGCCGGTATCAGTTCGCCCTGGGCCATCTTCTTACCCGGCGCCTTCATGGGCATGTTTCACGGCCTGGCCATGCCGAATGCGCAAGCTGGTGCCGTCAGTGTCGCGCCGCAAGTCGCGGGTTCGGCGTCGGGTCTGACAATGTTCATCCAGATGACGGTGGGCGCAGCGTTCGGACAGGTCGCGGGCATGCTGCCGCACGATTCCGCCATGCCCGTCGCGATCCTATTCGCCGTGTCGGGTGCCGGCGGATTTTTCGCCTACAATGGGATCATGATCCTCGCCCGCCGGAAGACACCATGAAACAATTCTTCGCCATTGCCGCCATGCTCCCCGCTCTACTTTTCATGGCGGGCCCGCTCCCGGCGCAGGTCTCGCCAAGCTCGGTCGAGATTGCCGGATACGAAGGTCTGCACCGCGCCGCGGCGGCCGGCGATGCCGCGACGATCCGCCGGCTGGCCGAAACGGGAGCCGAGCTCGACGCGACGGACAGCCGCGGCCGGACGGCCGTGATGGTGGCGGCCCATCTCGGCCACCGCGAGGCGGCGAAGGCGCTTCTCGACGCCGGCGCAGACGTGAACCGCCTCGACCTCGACCGCTACGACGTCATCACCATCGCCGCCGTCGCCGACGACCCCGAAATGATCGAAATCGCGCTGGCGGCCGGCGGCGACCCCACCCTGATCACCAGCCGGTACGACGGCACGGCTCTGATCGCCGCCGCCCATCTCGGCCATGACGGCGTGGTGCGCACCCTGATCGACGGCGGCGCGCCGCTCGACCACATCAACAACCTGGCCTGGACCGCACTGATCGAGGCGATCGTGCTGGGCAATGGCGGGCCGCGCCATGTCGCAACGGTCGAGGCGCTGATGGCAGCAGGTGCGGATGTGAACCTGCCCGACGGGCGCGGCGCCAGTCCGCTCACCCTCGCCCGCGCACGAGGCTATGACGATATCGTCCGCATCCTGGAGGCGGCGGGCGCAAAGCCCTGATCCCGCGTAGAACCGAGAGGACGGACCGTGACGAACGAACGCGAAGACCGGATGACAATCCGCGAACTGGTTGAGAACTGGGTCGTGTTGCGAGATTCCGGGGACTGGGAACGGTTCCGCGAGGTCTGGCACGACGATGGCGTGATGCAGGCGACCTGGACGCAAGGCACCGCCGACGAGTTCATTGCCATCAGCCGCAAGGGCTTCGAGAACGGGCTGAACGTCCATCATTTCCTGGGCGGCAGCACCATCGACGTGGCGGGCGACCGCGCCATCGCACAGACGAAGATGACAATCGCTCAGCGCGCGCCGGTCCACGATGTCGAGGTCGATGTGGTGTGCACGGGCCGGTTCTACGACTTCTTCGCGCGGCGAGAAGGCCGCTGGGGCCTGGTCCTGCGCCAGCCGATCTACGAGAAGGACCGCATGGACCCGGTCGATCCCGCCGCGCAACTCTCGCTCGACCCCGACCTTCTGGCGCGGTTTCCGGTGGGCTACCGCCACCTCGCCTATCTGCAGACGCTGGCCGGGTTCGATGTGAAACGCGACATGCCGGGCCTGCGCGGCTCCGAGGTCGAGGCGCTGTATGCGCGCGGCAAGGCCTGGCTCGACGGCGCGGACTCGCCGTTCTGATCAAGGCCGGTTAATCTGGCGTCATCGCTTCAGGGGAGGAAACGAAGCATGCAGTTCGGAATCGGACAGTCCGTCCACCGCAAGGAAGACCCGAAGTTCCTGACTGGCCGCGGCAAGTACGTGTCGGACATGGTTCTGCCGCGTCAGACCCACGCCGCCTTCGTCTATTCCCCGCACGCCCACGCCGACATCAAGTCGATCGATACCAGCGCCGCGGAAGCCGCGCCCGGTGTGGTCGCCGTCCTGACCGGCGCAGACTATACCGGTGACGGCATGGGCCCGACCGGCGGTGTCATGCCCGAGGACATGGGC